>PWPR01000123.1 GCA_003557085.1 Clostridia bacterium
AGCTCAGCTGGGGTCATTTCCACCTCTTCTGAAATGTTACTATGTTCTTTTATCCATTTATATATCGTTGTTCTTGTTACGCCATATTCACTACTTAGATCTGCTACTGATTGACCAGTATAATGCAACTCTACTATTGTTTCTTTGAACTCTTGTGAATATCTAGACATTGGACACCACTCCTTGATATTTTTATTTTACCATTTAACTTTTTGGTGTCCAACAAACTATACTAGATCCAGTACCCATAACGAGCTACACTATTACGGTTACTATACTATTCATTATGATTGGAATTACAGCAAAGATGTTATTGTTTCATACCAAAATGATAAGCTTGGATTTGTTGACTATCAAAGTAAAGAAGTCATTCCTCACCAATATGATAGCTTTATCCCTATTGAAGATTTTAATAACAGCCATATCATCTTATCTAAAAACAACAAGTATGGGGTGATAGATAGTAGAACAGGAAAAACTAAAATTGAATTTGAATATGAGAAGATTGATTTAATCAATAGCAAATATAATATTTATATAGCTGACACTACCACTGGTTCTTTTCTATTAGATCAAAGTGAGAATGTTCTACTGGACTTATCTGAACATAGTATTGAGAGACAATCCTTTGATGGCACTTATCTTGTTTGTTCAAAAAATGGATTATATGGCATATATAATGTGGAAAGCAAAGAGATTTTGTTACAACCAATCTTTTAGGATATTCAGATAAAAGATGATGGAAAATTTTATATTAAGCTAGATGGCAAGTGGGGTGTGAAAGATCATGATTTAAAAATCTTAATAGAGCTAATATATGACAGACTAAACCTTTTTCAAAATGATAAGGCTTATTTTGAAAAAAATGATGAAAAAGGTTTCATCTCTTACGAAAATGAAATCTACTTACTTGGCAACCCTGATGCTGTTTATTATAAAGAAAAGCCTGTTCTGATTAGAGAAGATGGGAAGTATGGCATAGTAAACAAGAATTTCATACCACCTGAAGCTAAATACCAAGGTTTTAACTTTCTGATGGGTAGTGGAGATTTATTGCAAAAGTTTAGATCTCATCAATTAAAGTTGTTTCAAAAAGATGATTTGTGGGCCATTTATGATTTGACAAATGAAGAATTTGATAGTGACTTCATCTTTGGCTTTAACGAGAATGAATTTCCTCAAGTTTTTGACTTTTATGATTCTGTTGGTCTTATTGCACTTTTAGACGGTCAAGACTATGAAAGTTTATATAATGTAAACTTAGGCAAAGCTATAGCTAACGAAGAAGATTATGACTCTTTTAGCTTATTAATAAATAACAGAGCACAAGTAAGAAAAGATGGAAAATATGGTTTTATAAATGAGCACGGGGATCTAATAACTGATATCATATATGATGAAACAACTAATTTTATATATGGGATAGCTGGAGTAAGAATTGGCAATAAAGTTGGATATATTCATAAAAATGGAGAATATATAGTAGATTTATTCAAGCACTCAGGAGATTTAACACTTGAATACTATATAAGTTCTGGAGTACACCATGGTGTTGGAAATCTTTATTTTGCAAAGCATGGTGATATTATTTACCCATATAAGTAAGTTATATTATTGCAAAACTATATAAAAACTAATAAAGCAGGAAAACTCTCAAGGATTCTACCTGCTTTATTAGTTTTTAGTCAAGCACTTTTCATCATTTGGATTGACTATCCTTAATACAATCAACTGCTATCATTAAAGCTACGATTATATCTTGATGGCTTTCATCAATTATGGTTAACTCATAGGTATCGCCCCAAGTTAAAAATTGCTTCTTAATAGTCCCTATAAGAGTTCCATGCCTATAAACAGAAAAGTTATAATTGAATATATCTCCTTCCAAGACAATTCCTAGCTCTTCAGGCAAAACATCTATCTGCTTGCCAAGAAGCCTTAAGCGACTATGCAATCTGATCTCTTTATTATTAGAGAACTTAACAACATACTTAGGTAAAAGAGTAAATACTTCTTTATCAATAGTGAAAACATTACTCCCATGAGCATCACTTACATGAACAGTATTTCCTATCAACTTAAAGTCTTGATCTACTTGATAAACTGCATTCTGATTCTCATCTAATACTGGATAATGGTCAGTAATTTTGAAGACCTTCTGTTTTATATATAGTTTTTTCATATAACTCCCCTTTTCATAATATATTTTCAAACCTTTATGAGCTGTCATCTAGACAAGAAACCTTCTTATCTCATCATTGTGATAAAGTTTTCTCTTGTTAAGAAACTTAATTGGATTTCTTTTGGCAAGATTTACAAACTACTTTGTTTCCAATTTATCTACTTCCTATTGGAATTCTTATGCAAACCCTTCGGCTGCTCTTCATTTAAGACGTAAAATTTCTTGAAATGTTCTCCTGTTTTTGACAAAGCACCTTTTTGCTTAAATTGCATTGTAAGAATATTATAAACTTTAGACTTTCCTGCTCTTTTTAAGTTTCAAAGAAACTCTTCTGATTGGATCTATCCATAGCTTATCGTACGCATTAAACAAGTTATCAAGAGAGGTCAAAAACTTGCTATAATCATTAACTAAGCTAGCTCTTCTTTGCTATCTAGCGAATAATTATCAAGCCCATTTATGACACTTTTCACATCATATCCCTTTATTTAAAAAATAACCCTATCCAGTATTATTCCCTTTTCAAATCCTCCACGTTTTTTCCTTTTATTTTTACGCATTAGTTCAATTTCTTCAAATTCTTTCTTCTCGACAACCTCTATTAATGAATGAATAATCTCTAAAACATCTGCTAGCTCTTCTACTTCAAAACTTTCTTTATACTCTTCTATCTCTTCAAAAAGTTTGTCAATCAATAGATTCCTCAAATGATTATTGTCTTTTGCTTTTCTTGTAATAGCCTGCTTGCCATCCTCATGAATTATTTGCGGGATTTTATCCCTAACTAACTTGTCATACATAACTTCCATTTGGTTCCCTCTCTTAACTTTCTACTTCTATTATATGTTATTTAGCTTACTAGTTTAAAGTCATTTCCAATCCTTACACAAAACGATGTTTAGGAGATAATAAAACTTATGCTGTTAAAAAATAAAGGCTCTATCATTAAGATAAAGCCTAGTAGTGAGAAACCTATCATAAAATAACTTTCTAACAATTGAGAGTATATAGTTATATTGCGCTGTTAGAAGGTGACTATTGACATTTAGGGCAAAAACCATGCATCTCTAACTTGTGACCAAAGATGACATACCCTGTTTTCTCACTTAAATCTTTTTCTAGACCACTAAGAGGGCATTTGTTAATCTCTACTCTTTGCTTGCATCTAGAACATATTAAATAATGCTTGTGCGTTAAATCATTTAGCTTATATAAAGCTTTATTATCTTCAGAAAGATATGTTTTTACTATGATTTCTTTACTCTCAAATAAGTCCAAAGTTCTATAAATCGTTGATAAACTCAAATTTGATTTTTTTATCATTAAACTTCCATAAATTTCTTCAGCTGACAATGCTTCTTTCGAGTCTTTTAAAATGCTTAGAATTTGATCTCTTTGTTTAGTATTTTTTATTTTATATTCAATAAAGATATCTTCATTACATAGCTCTTTCATGATCCATCTCCTAATAAATTTTCAAGCTTTGCAACTTATGCTCTTGAGTTAAGCATTCGCTTTGACATAAAGAGTATTAAATATGCAATTGAAGCCACAATTACAATCAATGGTCCAGAAGGAGCATTAATTGTATATGAAAGCCATAGCCCTACTAAACAGTATATCACACTTGTAATTACTGCTAAAATCATTCTATTTCTTAAACCTTTTGTAAATAGGCTTGCTGTTGCTGTAGGAGCTGTAAATAGAGCTATAACCAAAATAATGCCTACAGCTCTTATCAATACAACTACTGAGATTGCGATTAAAATGAACAAAAAATATTCTAAGAAAGTAGTATTTACACCTAATATAGTTGTAAACTCTTGATCGAATAAATATGCTTTCCAGTAATTAAAAAGCATTGAAAAAGCTATAATAACAACTCCAGTGAATAGAGCAATCAATCTCAAATCTGCTCTAGTTACTGTCAAAACGTTACCAAAAAGGTATGATGATATCATTGGAGGATATCCTGGCATGATATTAATAAAGATAACACCTAACGCCATCCCTAATGACCAAAAAAGCCCTATTATCAAGTCTGAAGCAACTCCACCATTTCGCTTGATATAGCCTATTCCTAAAGCTGCTAAAATAGAAAAAAGTAAAGCCCCAATAATAGGTTCAAAGCCGAGGAGATAACCAAGTCCCACTCCTCCAAAAGAAGTGTGTGCTATTCCTCCACTCATCATTACAAGTTTTTTTTCAACGATCACAACACCAATAACTCCACACACAACACTTGCTAAGATAATTGCAAAGAAAGCATTTTGTAGAAACTGGTATTGCAGTATTGCTCTTATCATTAAACTCCCCCTAATGCTCCTTTAGCTTTCTATGAGAGACACCATGAACAAGCAAGTCTACAGGATATCCATACAAGGTGTTTATAACCTCTTGATTTAAGCCTTCATTACCATGATAAGTTAATCTCTGATTAATACAAGCAATTGTACTAACATGCTCAGAAATAGCAAGCAGATCATGTGTGACTAATATAATAGTAAGCTTTTTATTTAACACATGTAATAAATCATAGACTTGCTCTTTAGATTTAGCGTCTATAGAAGCAGTTGGCTCATCCAAAACCAATATCTTAGGGTCAACAGCTAATGCTCTTGCAATCAACATTTTTTGGAACTCCCCGCCAGAAAGCTCATTTATCTGCCTATTTCTCAACTTATGAATATTAACTTTTTCTAGAAGCTCTTCTGCTTTAGTTATTTCTTCTTTTCTATAACTCTTAAATGGCCTAAGCTTTGATTCAAGCATTGCAGCTAAAACAACATCTAGCACGTTTATTGGGAAACTTTTATTAAGCTCTACAACTTGTGGTACATACCCAACAGCTTTACCTGTTTTACCCGGAGCTTCTCCAAGGATCTCTATTTTTCCAGAAGATATTTTTACAAGTCCTAAAATAGCTTTTATTAAAGTAGTCTTACCTCCACCATTTGGACCAATTATTCCTAGATACTCTTGCTCTAAAACATCTAAATTTACATCAATTAATGCTTTAGTTTTATTATAGTTTACAGAAAGACTGTTAACTTTTATTATTTTGTCTTTCATGTAAGTTCACTCTTTCTTATTGAATTATTTCTGCAAAAAGATTTGCCATATTTAGCAAATTGTTAATATAGTCAGGAGAGAGCGGAGCTAATTGAATTGTTTTTCCACCTATTTCTTCAGCTAAAGCTTCAGCTTGTCTGCTAGAAATTTCACTTTGATAGAACACAGCCTGTATGTTTCTTTCAAGAGCAAGGTCAATCATTGCCTGCATGTCTTGAGGGCTAGCTTCACCACCATCATTTTCTAGTGCATACATTCTTAGTCCATAATCATCAGCTAGATATCCAAAAGCAGGATGATAAACAATAAAGCTTCCATCTTCAATATCAGCTAATACTTCTTTCATTTCTAAATCTAGTGCTTCTAGCTTTGCAATAAAAGCTTCTGCGTTAGTTGCAAAATATTCTGCATTTCCTGGGTCAATCATGGATAACTCTTCAGCAATTGCTTCAACCATTATCATAACTCTTCTTGGAGATAACCAGATATGAGGATCTCTTGTGCCAGGAGCTAGCTCTCTGTCTGGCTTAGTTTCCCTGACAATTTCATAAAGCTTAACCTCTTTAATATCAGGATAATCACTTAGCACTGGTAATATATTAGCTTGCTCTGCTGGTACACCTATCGAAAAGTAAATTTTAGACTTTGAAAATTCCTCTATCTCTTGAGGAGTAGGCTCATAATTTCCAGGACTAAAACCTGGGGGGACCATAACTGTTATATTTACTTTATCGCCTGCCACTCTTTCAACAAAAGTTCTCTGTGGAACAATACTAACTACAACATTAATTGGCTCAACTGCAGTTTCTTCCTCTGGCTCTTCTGCCACTTCATTAGTGCACGCAGTGAAAGCTAAGACTAGTATTAATAATATTGAAAATAGTTTCTTTTTCATTATTACCTCCATGATAAAATAGTAGTTGCGAATGCTAACCATTCGCAACTACTATTTTATCATAACATCTTTACCTTAGCAAGATAAAGCACTAAACTACTCTACATAGATATATTCAGAAAGAGGCTTTTCAATTCTTTCAAAGTTAATAACTCGTATAACAGGCTGAATCACATTATTTAGCATAAATGTTTCGATTTCTCCTCTAATTAAAAGCCATTCAAACTCTTCTATTACACTGATATCCTCAAACTTCACTGGTGCACCAATAACAACTACATCTGCAGCACAGCACCACATCAAAAGCCTCCCCAACAATGCTGTATTTTCAGGAAAGTTGTCTCTAAATGTAATGAATCCATTAAACTCTATTATTTCTCCCACATATTGTCTTGGGTTATAAGAGATTATATTCATTATATGTAAATAATTCGTGTCATCAATATAGACTACTCCATCTTCAGCATTTCTTGGTAAATCTACAGTCACCCGCTCTTCTTGTGAACTTTCTGATACTCCTATGTCTGGAGACCATCTATCTGTCATTACTGCACTCTGACTCAGAGGTATGGCTTGTATTACTATTCCAATCAGTATTGCTATAACAAAAAAACTATATTTAAAAGGATGACTATCTAACGGTCTTCGTTTCCAAACGTCAGGCACTAAATATATTGCCATTATAAGCAGCATTATTGCACAAACTACTAAGAACTTATCAATTCTAGGATGAACTAATAGCCGGGCAGCTTCACTATATACCAGGTATAGAAGTATTACTGAAATTACTACTAAAGTTGCTATCCTATAAATTACATCTATATTTCGTATTTTTCTCATTCTCTTCAACCCTTATCTATAATAGTCTTGGAGCTACAGTTAATATAAGCGCTAGTGTAGCTATAAAAGTTGCTATAACGACCTTTAAAACAAATCTTTTAGTGTACATACTGCTCATCACTAAAGTGTTTTTTAAATCCATTATTGGTCCAAAAACAAGGAAGCCCGTTACTGGAAGCATTCCAAAAGCGTTTATAAAGCTCCTCCCAACAAAAGCGTCTGATGTTGCACACATTGACATTAAGTAAGCCGCTATCATCAATATTATCACCGACAAAATTTGATTCTCTGATAAATTTATTAAGAAACTCTGTGGTATGTAAGTATGTATTAAGCCAGAAACTGCTGCACCTATTATTATAAATTTCATAATGCTAAAAAACTCTGTTTCAACGTGTCTAAATACGCCTCTAATCTTGCTTGGAGCCTCTTCCAGTTCGTCTTCAGAACAAAATCCACAGTCGCATGTTTGAGGAGTCAAACTATCTATTACAATTGACTGATTCTCCTTTGTAGCGAGCATTATGTTTCCAATAATAATAGCAACTAAAAGCCCCAAGAAGACCCTTAATGCTGCAAATCTAATATCTCCAGCGAAAGCATATAAAGTAGCCATAATAACTACTGGATCAACAATAGGTGAAGCTATCATGTATGTTATAGCTACAGGAACATCCACTCCCTTTTTTATTAGCCTTCTTGCCACTGGAATAACCGCACAATCACATACTGGAAAGAATAAGCCTGCCAATGAAGCTACAATTATAGCTAAAAACTTATTCTTTGGAAAAATCTTAAGTATTAACTCACTTGGGATAACTACATGTAAGATAGATGACACAAACAAACCAATCATGATAAAAGGTAAAGCTTCCACTAATATACCTGTAAATATTGTAGTAAAAGTTTGAGCATAATTTACGGAAGTATTATCTAAGGTGTTGATTAATCTAAAAAGGATGCCAAAAGCTATTAAGCAAAAGCTAATAAAAGTTAGGTTTAGAGATTTATAAGATAGACTCTTATCATACTTCTTTATAGTAGCTACATAACTAAGTTCCTCTTTGCTATTACTTACTGTAAGCCCTCTTTTTATTGTTTTTACTTTATTCTCTAACTCTTTTATTAAAGCCTTATCTTCTATTTGATTTAAGAAAACTAAATCACTTCTATGAATATGTTCAACAATAGAGGGTATGCTATTGGCTAAAAACCCAAACTTACTGCCATCTACTACGCTTATTTTTGTACTTACCTTGATATTTTCAGAGATTAAATCTTCTAAATCAACAATTAGCTTCTCTAAATTATGTAATGAGTTAAACTCAATAATAATTCTATCATGAATTGCCTTCTTCATAATTTTCTTTACATATGGCACATAATCTTCTTGTTGAGGGTCTTCTATAATAAAGATATCCTCATCTTTAGCATCAATTTCAACTTCTCCTGTCTCACCAAGCAAAAATGCCACCTTTTCGTCTGAAATTTCATTAATGTATTTATTAATCAAAGTAGTCTTGCCTGATCCAATAAAGCCCGATATGATATTAATCTTTACTGTCATTATTTATTCCTTTGAAAAGATTATCTAAAACATCTGCTTTAAGGTCTACGCCAATAAAGCAAATCCTCCCGACGATGTCTGCAGAAACTTCAGAAAAACTCAGTTCTTTTGGTACGTAACTAAACTGCATCCAATCACCTGTTTGATCTTTAATAATCCCTTTAGCTCTTAGTACTTTACCAAATTTACTTTCATCTTTTTCACTAAGCTCTAAGATTTCTTGCAAGAAACTTTTAGAAAAACTATGATGTGTTTTTAAATTCCAAGTTGTAAAAACATCATCCGCAATATTATTCACCCCTGATATATCATGATGATCACACCCACAACCATGGTTATGGTCACACCCGCAGTCTTCTATCTCACTATCTGCATGCTCGTGTGAACATTTATCATGATGTGAAGTACAATCGCATGCTTCAGCATTTAGAGCTTCTTCAAGGTCAACATTCCTCTTCTCACCTACTTCTATAATTCTTTTTGCTGTTAATTGATCCCAAGCAGTACTGACAATAATCTTATCAGAAAATTCTTCTGTTATTCTCTCGACTACTTCCATGGTTTTCGCCTCACTGAAATTTTGTGTTCTGCTAAGTATAATAATCTCAGAATACTCTAATTGATCAGAAAAAAATTCTCTAAAATTTCTCAAATATATTTCATACTTTCCTAAGTCAACCACAGTTAAAACCATATTTAATCTAAACTCTGCAAGGATAGACTTATCTTTTATAACATTAATTATTTCTGATAGTTTGCCAACACCAGAAG
>PWPR01000226.1 GCA_003557085.1 Clostridia bacterium
CATGTTCCACCTGGCCACACTTCAGGATGATTATAGGTTGCATCTTGTGCACTTCCCCCACCATATCCTGTAATTTCATCAAACTCAATTTCTATTGGAGTTGCCAGCTTAACACTTGCTGCTTCAGATAATATTCTCACACCCCCGTGATAATGTTGATACGCTCTTGATGGAGAATATGCATCAAAACCAACTGTTGTGGCAATCCCTTTTTTGTTATTAGTGGTAAGTGCTGCAGCCATATATGTTCCCAATGTGTTAACTTGTGATGTTAGAATTGGGTCAACATTTGGGTCATATGGATCAATAAATGGAGGTAATATAAACCTATAACCATGACTTCCCATTTGATGCTGATCGTGAACAATATGAGGATGCCACTCATTATGAATATTCTTTACTGTATAATAATTCTCTTTTTGAGTTAACATAAACCAATCTCTGTTATTATCATGTCCTGTATATTTTTGATATAAAACTGGTGGGTTTGTTCCCTCTGCTTTTGTTCCTAAAGTTTTCTTATACCAATCAACAATCAAATCAAGTCCATCAGGATTTAGAGAAGGCACAAATATAAAGATATTATTCTCTAAGATTTCCATTACATCTTCATCGTTTCTGGTCATTAACTCATGAGCAAGTTCCATAGACATTTGTGCTCCACCAACTTCTGAGGCATGAATACTGCAAGTTATTAACACAATACTTCTGCCCTCTTCAATTAGTTTATTAGCTTCTTCTTCAGTTAATCCTCTTGGATTTGCTAATTTTTTTTGAATCTCTTTGTATTTTTCTAAATTAGCTAAATTCTCTGGATTAGATATAATTGCATAAATTAATTTTCTACCTTCTGTCGACTCTCCATATTCTTTAACAATCATACGTTCACTCTGACTTAAATGCTCAAAATATGAACTTATTTGCTGCCAATCAGCTAACTTTCTGTCTTCTCCTACCATAAATCCTAAATGCTCTTTTGGTGCTATCAATAAATTCACCCTCCTAAAATGTTATATTTAGATATTCGAGATATATTCCTAAAGACCTGCAGTCATTAGTAAATTGCGTTAGCAAATTTATAAAAAATAAGTTTCAATTATTGACTTTGATTTCTATCTTAACTTTGATAATTGTTCATAATTTTCAGAACTATTAAAAATACTTATTTCCATAATTAGGGTGTTGACAGATCTAATCATAAGGATTATAATCACTTTCAATGTCAATTTTAACTCTCAAAAAGGCTTTATTTGCCTCTAAGTTTAGTTACTTTATTAAACTTAGCATAAAAAAAGCACGTTAAAACGTGCTAATAAAGAATAAGCTTAAGCTACTTATGCACCTTAATTGGCTTAAATTGTTTATTTCTTTTTTCAAAACCAATTAAGTGAGTGAACCCAGCGCCTTGAAGTGCTGGGATTACCTCATTATTTATTTCATAGCCTACATCATCGGGATCATGAGCATCTGAAGAAACTGTAATATCAATATTTAGCTCCTTGATGGTCTTAAACCATTTTTTCTCAGGAAAAATTCTCTTCGCAGGTCTATAAAGTCCCCCAGCATTAATCTCAAGCACAATATTCTCTTTTGCTAATTCTTCATAGAAATTTTTTACTATTCTATCCTCTACTTCTTTCGACGGTCCATAACCAAAATAAGCAATATTCCCAGGGTGACCTAAAACATCAAAAATATTACTTCTAGCAAGCTTTAGCAATGTTTTATAATACTCTATATATATAGCTTCATAATCATTACGAGGCCAATTTTTACTTAGATCAAAAGCCCATTCCCCAAGGTAATGAACTGAGCCAATAAGGAAATCAACATCAAAATTAGCTGCAAAATCTCTAATCTCACTCTCTCTACTTTCTATATAATCTACTTCTAGTCCAATTTTTAAATTAAACTCTTCTTTTGCCTTTGCTAGAAAGTCAAGATAATCATATATTGATTCATTTTGCTTTTTTATGACATGATCATTTTGATAAAGTAAATGACTTGCCTCTTTAAATAAGTATAAATGTTCTACAATTCCAAACTCCTCAATTGCTCTAGCTTTACCAGTCTCAACAAACTTAGCTAACCATTCTCTATTAAAACTACCTCTTTCTAAATGTATATGATAATCAATCATACTTAACCTCCACTGGAGTAAAATTCAAATAATCTGCACTAACAAGCTGAAAACCTATTCCCCACTTTTCTCCTATAATAGTGTTTTCAAAAGAATATTTGTCATGTAAATGACCATATACTACTTTCTTAACACCATACTTATTAAGCATTTCAATTATTTCATTCTCTTCATTACTCTCATTGAAAGGAGGATAGTGCATCATTACAATAATATCTCTGTCGCTATTTACAGATTGTAAAGATAGTTCAAGCCTTGCTACTTCTCTAGTAAAAATCTTCATATCCTTTTCCTCAAAATTTTTACTTCCTGGACAAATCCAACCTCTTGATCCACAAATGCAAAACTTTTCAAAACAGAAAGAATTATTTTGCAAAAACATCATATTATCATAAAGAGAGTTAAGATACTTTATTCTTTCCCACCAAAAATCATGGTTTCCTCTAAGCAACACTTTTTTGCCAGGCAACTCATGTATAGTTCTCAAATCAGCTAAGGCTTCTTTTAAATACATAGCCCAACTAATATCGCCTGGTACTAGAACAATATCCTCATCACTAACTACCTCTTGCCAATTACTAATTATTTTTTCTATATGGTTTTCCCAATTACTGCCAAAAACACCCATAGGCTTGTCTTGCATTCCATCAAAATGCAAATCTGCTATGGCAAAAAGCTTACCCATTTTATCACCCTAACGTATTAAATAATCATTGCACCTTTACATTTCATATAAGATAATAATACCATAAGAAGATAGGAGTGAGCATAGTGAACTTAAATAATATCTTTACTTACCTGGAGAATAACAAACAAAAACATTTAGATTTACTTTTTGATGTGATTAGACAAAAAAGTATTAGTGCAACAGGAGAAGGCGTGGATGAATGTGCTTCCCTCATAGTAAACATAATGAAAGGCTTGGGTATTAGAGCAAGAAAAATTAAAACTGCAGGACTTCCAGTAGTTTATGGTGAAATTATGGCTAATCCAAATGCTTTAACAATTCTAATATATGGCCACTATGATGTTCAACCAGCAGAGCCTCTTGATGAGTGGTTAAGTCAACCATTTGAACCGACCATTCGAGATGGAAGGATTTACGCTAGAGGAAGTGGGGATAACAAAGGACAGTTCATGGCCCATCTTCTTGCTGCCGCTGCACTCAAAAATGAAGGCTGGCCTGACATAAATGTGAAATTTTTACTTGATGGAGAAGAAGAGAGTGGCTCTGAGAGCCTACCACAGTTTATTAGTGAAAATAGAGAGCTCCTCAAAGCCGATGTAGCAATCAGTTCAGATGGGCCAAAACATCCCTCAGGTAGACCCGTTGTGTTCTTTGGTGTAAGAGGCTTACTATATACTGAAATTGAGCTTAGTGGCGCAAAATCCGACTTACACTCTGGCAATAATGGTAATGTTGCCCCAACACCAGCTTGGGATTTAGTAAGATTACTTAATGAGATATATCCAAGTAATGGCAATTGTAAAATACCTCATTTTTATGATGAAGTTTTACCAGCAACAGAGTATGAAAAAGACTTAATTAAAAAAATGCCTTTTGATAAAGCACAGTTTCTCAACCAAATGAACTTAGAAGAAACTATAATGACCAATGAAGATTACTGGCATAAACTTATGTTTGAACCAACAGTTAATATATGTGGATTGAGCTCTGGCTATCAAGGATCTGGGTCGAAAACTATTATCCCAGCAAAAGCAGTTGCAAAAATTGATTTTAGACTAGTTCCAAATCAAAATCCAGATACAGTTTTTAAGAACTTAACCAAGTTTGTAAAAGAACGTTTCCCTGATGCAAAAATAAGTAGATTTGGTGATTTAGTTCCAACTAAGACTTCCGCTGAGCTAAATATTAGCAAAGCAGTAGTAGATGCAGTAAGAATAGGTAGTAATATGGAGCCAGTCATCCAATCAAGACTTGGAGGCAGTGCACCTGATTATTTGATTACAGAGCATTTAAAACTTCCCTCAATTTGGGTTCCTTTTGCCAATGCTGATGAAAATAATCACTCGCCTAATGAGAATTTAGTCGTTAAAGATTTCTACGATGGCATTAAAATGAGTGCTACTATTATATCTATGCTGGCAAGACAATCAAAAGATAAGCTCTTAGAAGACATTTAAAATATTAAGAGTCACTCTCTGTCAAGAAAGTGACTCTTAAATTTGCTATTCTCATAACAAATTTCAAAAACCATCTACAGCTTTGCTGTAAATAGTAAAGCCCAATATTAATAACTAAGATAGCTAAAACAATGCCACTTCTTTATTATCGTCTCTATCTATCTCCAAACCAGCTATCTTATATATTATACGATAGATTCTATATTGCCTCTGCTTGTTTAAGGATTCTATCATCAATAGCTTTTTTCCACTTACCCTGCTTAAAGAAGTAGAGCACTATAGCTCCTTCACCTATTGTAAACGCAAAATAAGATAAAGCTACGTATTGAAATGGTAAGTTTAAAAGATGTACAAAAACAAACACTGCTGGCAATTGGAAAACCCATTGCCCGATTACTGATGAAATAAGTAAAGGTATTGTATAACCTGATCCTGTGAATATTGTTGATAACCCTAAGTAATACCCTATTGGCACTAAGCTCAGCGATACTATTCTTAAAGCAGGAACTCCTAAAGCTAAGACCTCAGGTTCATTTATAAATACTCTAAAAATCGGTGCTGCGAAAACAAATGTCAGTCCACATAGAGCAAGCATACTTATAATCCCTAACTTTCCTGCCATATAAGCAGTATCAACCGCTCTTTGAACAAGCTTCTTACCTATATTTTGTCCAGTCATAGCACTACCTCCGCTCATCAATCCTGCTAGAGGTATAAACAATAGATTAAAAACTCTCCCTATTATTCCCCAAGCAGCTACAGCAGCAGTTCCATAACCACTAATTAAAGAAATTAAAATCATATTAGTTATGTTTCTTGTTAAATTAGCCATAGCAGGCGGTGATCCTACTGTAACTAGCTCTTTTGCCATCTTCCAATTTATTGTAAAGACATCTGTAATCTTCATGCCGATAAAATTATTCTTTCCAAATAATATGAATGCACCAATTATCAGCCCTACCATATTAGCTATAATAGTCGCTACAGCTACACCATATACGCCCATACCAAGTCCTGGTAAGTTAATTAAAGGTATAGTATCAAACATAAAAATTGGGTCTAATACTATATTTATTATTGAAGATATAATTGTAATTACCATCGGTGTTTTAGCATCACCACAACATCTTAATGATGTTTTTATGGTATACAGTGAAAAGAAAAGAGGTAAAAAAACCATCATAATTCTTCCATACTCTACTGCCATGTCAATTACAACAGGATCATCAGTTAATAAGTTAAGAACTGGTCTTAAAATGACTAACAATAACACACCCGAAATGATTCCAACTAAAAACTTAAACGAAAAAGTATTGCTAATAGCAATTCTAGTTTTCTCCATATCTCCAGCACCATAAGCTTGAGATATCGTCGGCACAGAGCCTTGTCCAATAATATTATTAAGAATAAATACTAGAAAATATACTGTACTAAATACAGTAATAGCTGCCACTGCCTCAGTCGAGAGTCTACCTACCCAAATCATATCTACCAAACTATATAGAGTCTGTGCTAGAAATGCTAAACTAGCTGGTGCAGACATATAGATTAGATTATTCATTATACTGCCCTTGGTTAAATCTCTTTGACCCTTCAAAACTCTCACCTCTTTCAAAAAGCGTAGCTGATTGACTACGCTTATATAGTCTATATAAATCTTTCTAAACTGTCAAGAGGTAATTATCAACTTCTCAAAGCTATATCATCTTGTAAAACTTCGCACCAATATATATAACATTTAAATCAAATTTTTGTTCCATCAAATAGCTATTATAATGAGGTTTATTACATTTATTAAGAGTATTCATTAAAGCTTTATGGCTCTCTTCATGCAAAGTTCAAAACTTTCATGTTTTGTATCAATACTTTAACCTATATAATTTTAACTTCCCAGCTTAATTATCTCTCCATAAGCTTTAAGAGACTTTTATATTTTTCAATTATAATTTCTAAAGAATAAGCAAAAAGCTAGGCACAAGCCTAGCTAATTAATCAGCAACTGCTGCTGCCATTTCAAGTTCTTCAATTGCTTTCTTCTTCCACTTACCTTTTTTATAGAAGTATAAAATTACTATCACTTCACCTAACGAATACAAGATGTATGTTCCAGCTAACCATGCAAAACCTAGTCCTAAAACATTTGTTACGAGAAACATAAGCGGTATTTGGACTCCCCATTGGGCTATAATTGATGAGTATAAAAATGGCATTGTATAACCCGATCCTCCAAATAATGTAGCCATCCCATAGCCACTAGCTAAAACTGGCATACAGAATATAGCTGCCCTCATAGCCTGAGTTCCAAGCCTTATAACATCTTGATCACTAGTAAATATCTGCATTATCTGAGGCATGAAAGCAAAACCTGCTAAAGCTACTGTTAACATCGCACTAAACCCAAGCTTTCCAGCTACTTTCCCAACTTCTTCTGCTCTATCTATTTGATTAGCTCCAATATTTTGACCTACCATAGCACTTCCACCTTGCATTAAGCCACTAATAGGCATAAATCCTAGGTTTATTAGCCTGCCACTTATACCCCATGCTGCAACAGCTAGCGTTCCAAAACTAGTTACAAAGCCAATCATGATTAAATTTGCTAAGTTTCTAATTAATCCTGATGTAGCCTCTGGTAGTCCAATCGTTGTTATTTTCTTTACTACTTGTAAATCAATTTTTGTTAAGTCTCTTATGCTTAGTTTATACTGACTTTTTGGTCCAAACATTATATATGAGCTAACAATTAACGATACTGTAGCTGAAATAACTGTCGCAATGGCAGCTCCTGCAACTCCTAGTCCCAATCCTCTAGTACCAATAATCGGAACTTGACCAAATATAAAGATTGGATCTAAGACAATATTGAGTATTGAAGTTAATATGTTTATTATCATTGGGCTTTTTGAATCTCCACTACATCTTAAAATTGTAGTAACTGTAAAAGTAGAAAATGTAATTGGCAAAAATAGTATTCTTATTCTACCATAAGCAAGGGCATCTTTGATCAAGCTTGCATCTTGAGTAAATATACCTAACAAAGGCTCAATGAAAATGTAGAGCAATATTGCAGCAATTATTCCAGTTATAAGCTTAAAAGTGAAAGTATTAGTTATAGCTGCTCTAATTTTCTCCTCACTTTTTGCGCCAAATGCTTGAGACAAAATTGCTACAGAACCACTTCCGATAATTTGATTAAGCACATATGACATGAAGTAAATTGAGCTAAATAAAGTTACTGCTGCAACTGCACTAGCTGATAATCTTCCTATCCACATCATATCAACAAGGTCATAAATTGTGTGACTCATCATCCCTAGCATAGCTGGCACCGACATATACAATAAACCTCTAGTAATCTTTCCTTTTGTCAAATCTCTCTTGTTCATTTATAAAGCCCACCTTTAATATTATTAATATCACTATTGATATTATCAAGATACACCCTTTTTTTTTAAATGTCAATGCTTTTTTGAGCTTTTTTTATTAAATATATTAATTTTTTTAAAGTTTTTTCTTAATTTAATCAAAAAAGAGCCTTGAATATATCAAGGCTCACCATTCATTAGTCTAGATTCACTTTAAACCATTATGACTATAGACTAATCCTGCAAACATTTTTATACCATATTCTAACCCTTCTTCATTCATATCAAACTTTGCATTATGTAGTGGATACTGTTCTTTGTCTTCTAGCTTAATTCCTAATCTAAAGAATGCACCTGGAATTTTCTCTACGAAATAAGAAAAGTCTTCTCCTCCCAGCGAGGCATAGGGCAACTCTACGACATTGTCTTGACCTAAAATACTGCCACCAACAGCTCTAATTATATCTACATGTTCGTTATGATTAATAAGAGGTGGATATCCATTGGTATATTTGATTTCACAATCAGCATCATGTGCTGCTACAGTGCTTTTAACAATTTGCTCGATTCTTTGCTTAACTGCATCTCTAGTTTCAAATAATAAAGTCCTAACTGTTCCATCAAGACTGACTTCAGGGGCTATAACATTAAACCTAAAACCTCCTTCAATTTTTCCAATTGATATCACAGCTGCATCCTGAGGGTTTAAATTCCTACTTATTATTATCTGCAAATTGTTAACAACTTGCGAAGCTATAACAACAGGATCTATTGTCTGATGAGGTGAAGCTCCATGTCCACCTTTTCCGATAATCTTAATTTCTATTCTATCAGCAGCTGCCATCATAGGACCGTCAATAACTGCTATTTTGCCCACTTCTATGTCTGGACTACAATGCAGTCCATAGATGTAATCTACCCCACATAAAACACCATCCTCGATCATTGGCTTAGCTCCTCCAGGTGGACTCTCTTCTGCTGGTTGGAAAATAAACTTAACTTTTCCACTATATTTATCGATATTTTCTTTAATAAACTTAGCAGTAGCTAGTAGTACAGCTGTGTGGGAGTCATGACCGCAGGCATGCATATATCCTTCATTCTTTGACTTATAAGGCACATCGTTAGCCTCAAGAATTGGTAATGCATCAATATCAGCTCTTAGCGCTATTGTCTTACCCTCTCTTTTAGTATCAATCTCTGCTAATACGCCTGTCTTAGTACATTCCCTATATGAGATATTGTTCTCCTCTAGAAAATCTTTAATAAACTTGCTGGTCTCATATTCTTCAAAACCTGGTTCAGGATGTTGATGCAACCATCTTCTTAAATTAACTACTTCTTCTTTTAGGTTCATTGTCTTAGCTAAAAATTCCATAAATAATCACCTTTCCTAAATCTTTGACTAGATTTTTACTTCTTCTTAAGAAATATTCGCTAATAAAAAGGATTTTCCTTTTATTTAGAGAATATATTTAGTTGTATGACATAATATACAAGGAGGAATGGTTATGACAAATACAAAGCGCAAAATTAC
>PWPR01000148.1 GCA_003557085.1 Clostridia bacterium
CTCAGCGCTTGAAAGGTTTATTAATTTTGTATATTACCATCAGGGCCAAATAGAGAGATTCATTTTCATTACTTCAGTTAAAGAGAATCTTGAAGCTAAGATACGATGGGATATAACTTGTAAAACTGAGATAGCACCTTATATGCTAGCAAGGATAATTAATCCTCATCATATAAAAACAAACTCAGTTATAAATATAGATGATTCATATAAAGTGAAAGATGAGCAAATTAGCCAAAACTCTGGTGTTTATGCAATAGAAAATAACAAACTTATTGATGCAAAAAGTTATAATCATGAACTGTCTATGCCAGCTTTTGGACAGATTTTCTTAGAAAGTATAGATGGAGATACTCTGATATTTAGTGATTTAGTGAAAACTGATGCTAAATCACTTAAAAAGCTCAAGAAAAAAGAATTATTCATAAATGAATACATTTAAAACTGTAAAAGCCAAAACTACGCACATAAGCTAATATTTTGGCTTTTAGTATTATATTATTTCTTTAATTTCTTCGAGGGAGTCGACTATATAATCAGCAGCTTTGTCTACCTTCTCTAAATCATAATTATGAACATTATAAAAAATAGTGCTAAAACCTGCATTTTTTGCACCTACAATATCCACTTCATAATTATCACCAATAAAAATACATTCATCGTAATTCAATTTAAGATTATTAGCTACATGCTGAAATATACCAATATCTGGTTTAGGTTTTCCATACATTTGTGATGTAATTACAAAATCAAAAAACTTCTCAATATCACAATTCTCTAGTCTTATTAAACCCTTTGAAAATCCATTTGTAATTAGCCCTACTTTATATTTATCTGCAACATATTCTAACAACTCATAAGCATATGGCATTAGTATTTTTCCACTATAAAGTTTATCCAAATAAATGTTAGCAATCACACTAGCTTCTTTTTCATCTATTGATACATTAAAATGGTTGGCTACCATAACAAATCTAGTGTAGGAAATAGATTGTGAAGTCCTCTCCCCTCGCTGATACTCATCCCATAGCATATTATTAAACTTATCATACATCTTAAAAAACTCATCTTCGCTAACTTCTAAATTATATCTTTTGCAAAAATCTTGGTGTATATAGCTAATAGCAGAACTAGAGTTTTTGTTAAAATCCCATATCGTATCATCTAAATCAAATACTACTCCTTTATAACTCATCTAAATCGTCCTCTCTGAAATATAATTGATATTATATCATGTTTTAGTAAAGGGTATACAGCATTTATGTTGAATTTATTATTAACTAATTTAAGGAGGAAACATAATGGAAAAGAAACCATTTGAATCAAAAGACTTGTTTAAAATGAAGTGGGTGGGCAACCCAAAACTATCTCCAACCGGTGATAAGCTACTTTATGAGCTCACCACTATTAATAAAGAAGAAAACTCTTATGTTACAAATATAATGTTGTGGGACGGTAATAATCATATTCCTTTTGCTAATAACTATAATAATAAACATAAGAACAAAAGTGCTAAGTGGTCGCCTGATGGAGATAAAATAGCATTCTTATCAAATAGAACTGGAAAGAATCAGCTCTTTTTGTATCAACAAAAAGGGGAGCCACAAAAAATTACAGACTTGCCTCAGGGGGTCAATTCTTTTACTTTTTCTCCAAACTCCAATTTAATTTACATAATAGCGAAAGAAAAAGAAGCAGAGAACAAGTTTCCTGAGAAAGCTACTGTTACTCATATTGATAAGTTAAAATATAAGTTTAATGGCACAGGCTACTTAGATCATGTTACAGCTCAAATATTTGAATACAATATCAGTGAGAACACATTAAGTAAAATTACTGATTATAACTATGATGCATCAGCACCTGCTTTGAGCCCTAATGGTAAGCTAATTGCTTTTTCTGCAAACCATAGTGATGATGAGCAAGACTTAGCAAAACACATATATTTAATAAACCTAGAGAGTAATGAAACTAGGCAAATAACTCCTCCAGGTGGAAGTTTCTTTGATCCAGTATTTATTGATAATAATAATCTATTATACCAAGGACTTGATGAGTTCCCCTACCCAGGTGGATATCCAAATATATATAAATATAACCTTGATACTAAGGAAGCTAATTGTCTAACAGAGAATTATAATGAGTTCATTGGAAAAAGAGTTGGAAATGATGCTAGTGCTGATAATGGCCATACTGGTCTATTAGTAGCTGACGGTTTTGTATATTTCATTATTACAAAAGGTGGAAACTGCTATTTAGAAAGACTAAATTTAGAGACATATGAAACAAATAGAGCTTTTGGGTCAGGCAAACTAGTCGTTTCATCTTATGATCTGCAAAATAATTGTTTAGTCGCAAACCTAGCAGACCCATTAAGTCCAGGAGATTTATGGATAGGAAGAAACTTCACACTTGAAAAGATTACAGAATATAATGATGAATTATTTGAACGCAAGTATATATCTTATCCTGAAGAAATCCATTTTGTGAATGATGAAGGAGTCAAACTTGAGGGTTGGCTTCTCAAACCAATAAATTATGATGAGAAGAAAAAGCATAAGATCATTATGGAAATCCATGGAGGACCGCATACAACATATGGCAATATATTTTTCCATGAGTTTCAAATATTAACTGGCAATGACTACGCTGTATTCTATTCAAATCCTAGAGGAAGCATGGGTTATGGAGAAGACTTTGCAAGAGCAGTAGTGGGCGACTGGTGTGGTTGTGATGCAAGAGATCTTGAGTTTATGGCTCAAGAGGTGAGTAAAATTGATTGGGTTGATGAAAATCACTTTGGAGTCACAGGAGGAAGTCAAGGTGGATATTTTACAAACTGGCTTATTAGTCATACTGATATGTTTTCTGCAGCTGTTACACAAAGATCAATGAGCAATCTCTATACAAAATATGGTGTAGCTGATAATGGTTGGAACGGTGACAGATATGGCATGGGTGGAGCAGATTTGTGGAGTGATGAAGACTTCATACTTGAGAGATCTCCTATAAGATACGCTCCAAATGTTAAAACACCTCTACTTATAGTTCACAGTGATAATGACCTAAGATGCCCTCTTGAACAAGCAGAACAATGGTATGTAGCGCTAAAAAGGTTAGGAAATATAACAGAAATGCTCATATTTCATGACGAAAACCACAATTTGTCTAGAACAGGAAAGCCTATTAATAGGTTAGTAAGACTTGATGCTATATTAGATTGGTTCAATAAATATTGTTAACTAAAAGACTACCTTCATTAAAGAGTGTTTTAATGAAGGTAGTTTTATGATGCATTTAAAATGTTGTAATACATTCGGGTTTTTCAGATAAACTAAAGAAGCATTCTAACAAATATAAGTCCTTCTTATTGCATTCGACTTTATTTAAGTCATAAAGATTTCTGAGTTTTGCACTTCCCATCATAAGTGAAGAAAACTCCGCTATATCCATCTTAATTGGGACTGCACTGCTTGATTCTTTACTCAAAAACATTTCGCGATTTTTCACTTTTATATAATAGACACCTTGATTTTTTTCTCTAAAAGAATCTTCTATTGCTAAGGCAATTGTAATATCAGGACAATTTACTTTGATATAACTAGAAATCCTGTTAACAAAACCTTCTATATCCACTATTCTATACATCATTCCCATTCCTTGATGGGCAACTTTATGAGATACCCCAGGATAAAGTTTGAGATCATTCATTCTAACATCTGACAAAGCAAATAGAAAGTCCTCTTTTTGCGTCTGATAAACAACTATATCATACTGATCTTTTTGCATTTCAACAAACCCTGCTAGGTTACTGAACGCTTCTGGTGTATTATAAATCCACTCTCTAATTATCATTTTATGTCGTATAAAATTATCTTTATCTATTTTTTCAGAAGTAAAATAGATATATCCATCTAAGTGACCATTCTTTTTATATCCTACTACTACTCCCTCTTTTTCATATTTTTGCTTGAAGTTATTTAACTCAAAACAGTTCCTTTTACAAAAGCCATGCTTACTATCTGCATATTTTAAATAGCAATCTGCTAGTAATGGCAAGTCACTACCATTCAGATAAACTATTGCAGACTTATTTGTAATTTGATTTAATGACTTTGGGCTAAAACTATATAAGTAGTTCTTAGGACCGTAGCCAAAACCCATTTTCTTGTAAAAATCAGGCCTAAAAGCATATAGCATTGCTATGTATTGTTTATTCTTGTAACTTTGCTCAAGATAAAACTCCATCATTTCTTTAGCAATACCTTGCTTTTTAAATAAAAGATCTACTGCTACCATTCCCACGCCTGACGCATCAATATAGTTACCATTATAATTTATTTTATAATCGATATGACGCATGCCACCTACAATTTTGCCATCTAACTCATAGACATAATAGATTGAATCTTTATCTTCTGAATTTGTCTTTATCAATCTTTCTTGTAGCTCTTCTTTGCTGACATTAAACCCAGGGTAAGCAAGAACTGTTAGATCTGCATACTTTTTTATTTGGTCATTATTTATGACAGGTTTAACACTCATTTCATCTCTCCTCGCTTCTTTATGTAATGCTCTAAAGTATAATTCACTAAAATTTTACTTATTCCTGCAATTAAATAAAAAAAGCAAGATAATTCTTGCTTTACAGTGATTTCTCTATCACATAATCTTTCAATTTTTTAACATGTTTTTCATCTAGTTGAATTGAACCTATCTTTGAACCTTCTTTATGTGAGCTACCATGGAAATCAGAACCGCCAGTTACCAATAAATCATATTTTTTTGCTAACTGCAAATACATTATTTTCTGATCATTACTGTGTGAGCTATGATAAACCTCAATACCTTCTAGTCCAAGATCAATCAGCTCTTTAAGCTGTTCTTTTTTTAGACCGAAACCTCTCATACATAATCCAGGATGAGCAATTACTGCTACCCCTCCTGCATTATTAATCATATCAATAGCTCTCTTTGGACTCATTTTATATCTTGAAACATATGCTTTACCCTTATTGTCAAAGTACTCTGAAGTAAAAGCTTGTTGCACTTTACTTATATAACCTTTTTCAATCATAGCTAAGGCAATATGGGGTCTACCAATAACATTACCACCAGCTATTTCTTGTACTCTCTGATAAGAAAGTCTTACTCCTATCTTTGCAAGCTTGTTAATGATTTTTTTTGCTCTTTCTCTTCTCTCTTCAGCGATAAAAGCTGTTTCTTCTCTTAGTTCTTTATTTGATATATTAATATAATAACCTAAAATATGTAACTCTTGGTCTTTATGAATAGCTGAAAACTCAATGCCAGGAATTACATTTAATAATGAACCATTAGAAGCAATTCTAGCTTCAGTGACTCCATCAACACTATCATGGTCTGTAATAGAAATAGTATTTAACCCACATTTTATAGCTTCATTAACGACCTCGCTAGGGGTAAGTTCTCCATCTGACTCTGTTGTATGAATATGTAGGTCTGCACTCATTTCTTACACCCCTAATTCTTAGTATATAATTAATAATATCATATTTATCATTCAATTTCATTTATTCGCATATTTTTGCAGGATATATCATCATTTAATAGAATAATTATTAAGAAACTTTAAGGAGGGAATTTTATGATTCTTATAAAGAATGGATTAATTCACACTATGTCTGACGAAGCTATAGAAAATGGATCTATTTTAATCGCAGACGGTAAAATTAAAAAGGTAGCAAGAGATATTACAGCTACTGATGAAATGGAAGTTATTGATGCAAACGGTAGGATTGTAACACCTGGTTTAGTTGATGCTCATTCTCACTTAGGTTTATGGGAAAGTGCTATTGGTTTTGAAGGAGCTGATGGCAATGAAGCAAAGGACCAAATTACTCCTCACATGAGAGCAATCGATGCTATAAATCCTATGGATATTACATTTGAGGAAGCTAGGAATGCAGGTATTACATCTATTGCTACTGGGCCAGGAAGTGCTAATATTTTTGGTGGAACATTTATCGCAATTAAAACTTCAAAAGCAAATAGAGTTGAGGATCTAGTTATCAAAGACCCTGTTGCAATGAAATGTGCCTTTGGAGAGAATCCAAAAAACTGTTATAACAACCAAAATAAAGCCCCTATTACAAGAATGGCGATAGCTGCAATGTTTAGAGAAACTATTCTTAAAGCTAAAGAATATAAAGCAAAGATAGAGCAAGCAGAAGGTGATGTCTCAAAGCTACCAAAATTTGACGCAAAATTAGATTCGCTCATACCTGTAATTAATAAGGAAATACCTCTAAAAGCTCATGCCCATAGAGCAGATGATATGTTTACTGCATTAAGGCTGGCTAAAGAGTTAGATCTTAATATTACCTTAGAACATGCTACAGAAGGACACCTAATTGTTGAAGATTTGATTAATGAAGGAGCACCTTGTGTAGTAGGACCTAGCTTTGGACATAGATCAAAGTTTGAACTGAAAAATCTAACATTTGATACACCAGGTATCTTAAGTAAAGCTGGTGTTAAAGTTGCAATTACTACAGATGCACAAGTAACACCATTACATGCATTACCAATTCTTGCTGGGCTTGCGTGCAAACATGGAATGGATGAAAATGAGGCCCTTAAGTCAATTACAATTAATCCAGCAGAAATTATTGGAATTGCTGATCGTGTTGGTAGTTTAGAAGAAGGAAAAGATGCTGATATCGTTATTTGGGATGGACATCCTTTTAATACTGGTACTCATGTCTACAAGACTATAATTGATGGAAAAATTGTTTTTTCAAATTAATGGAGGTATAAAATGAAATTATTATATAATGGAAAAATTAACACTATTACTAGTGGTATTATTGAAGATGGTTACATCATAATTGAAGATGAGAAAATAAAAGATCTTGGTGAAACT
This sequence comes from Clostridia bacterium, assembly GCA_003557085.1. Taxonomy (GTDB): domain Bacteria; phylum Bacillota; class UBA994; order PWPR01; family PWPR01; genus PWPR01. Next base: position 6,905 of record PWPR01000148.1, read on the forward strand.
AAGGATTTTGACATTAATAACTTTCAAGGAGAAAAGGTTGATTTAGAAGGGAACTTAGTTTTCCCTGGTTTCATTGACGCTCACTGTCATTTAGGATTAAGTGAATCTGCTATTCAATTTGAAGGTCGCGACCATAATGAAACAACTGACCCAACAACGCCTCATATGAAGGCTATTGATGGCATAAATCCTGATGATATAACATTTAAAGAAGCACTCCAGTCAGGGGTTACAACAGTTGCTTCAGGACCAGGAAGTGCTAATGTTATTGGTGGAACCTTTTCAGTAATCAAGACATATGGTTCTAGAATAGACAAAATGATTGTTAAAGACCCTGTTGCAATGAAGTGTGCTTTTGGTGAAAATCCAAAAAGGGTCTATAGTAGCAAAAACAAGGTTCCTTCTACAAGAATGGGAATTGCTGCAATTATGAGAGAAACTCTTTGCGTTGCTAAGCAATACTTAGACAAAAAAGAAGCAGCTGGTGATGACTACTCTAAAATGCCAGTATATGATGCAAAAAGTGAAGCTTTAATACCAGTTCTAAAGAGGGAAATACCAATTAAAGCTCATGCCCACAGAGCAGATGATATTTTTACTGCAATTAGAATTGCTAAAGAGTTTAATCTTAAGATGACTTTAGATCATGCAACAGAAGGACACTTAATAGCTCAGGAATTAGCTCAAGAAAATATTCCATGTATAGTAGGCCCAAGTTTTGGCCATAGAGGAAAATTTGAACTTAAAGAAAAGTCTTTCTTAACACCAAAGGTATTAAGTGAAGCGGGAATAGATATAGCAATAACTACAGACTCCCCTGTTATTCCTTTAGATCAACTATCTTTAATGGCTGGCTTAGCATATAAGGAAGGTATGAATAAAGAAAAAGCAATGGAAGCGATTACTATTAACCCTGCTAAAATACTAGAAATTGATGATATGTATGGAAGTATTGAAAAGGGCAAAATTGCTGATTTAGTTGTTATAAATAAACATCCATTTGAAATTGACTCAAAAGTTCAAAAAGTGTTTGTACTAGGCAAAGTAGCTTATCAAAGATAATAAAATGCCGGTTAACACCGGCATTTTATTAAATTATGAGTAAGCAAAGTTAGTTTTTACATTAATTGATGTATTAAGGATAGGTGATATTATGACTCCCAAAAATAAAGGAAGTAAAGCATCAAAGCAGTTTGTCATTTTTGGAATAGGCAGATTTGGCTTTACTTTAGCGAATAGGCTGACTGAACTGGGTCATGAAGTAGTTGCTATTGATGTGGATGAGAGTATTGTCAATCAAACAGCACCCTTTGTAACTCATTCACTGATTGCTGATGCTACTGATGAACAAGTCTTACAAGGTCTAGACCTTACTAGTTTTGATGCAGCAATTGTATCGATTGGCTCGCTAGAGCCAAATATATTAACAACTTTTAAATTGCAAAAATTAGGTGTTAAAAAAATAATTAGCCGTGCACTACATTCACTTCACGCTGAGATACTTAGTATGATTGGTGCTACGAGTGTTGTTTTCCCAGAAAGAGATATGGCTATTAGATTAGCTTATAGTTTAAACTCTTCTACAATAGTTGATTTCTTAGAACTTGCGCCTGACTTCTCAATGATTGGAGTCAAGCTTCCACCTGATTTAGTAGGAGTTGAAATAAAAAGATCACAGTTTAGAAATCAATACTCTGCTACTATTGTTGCTGTAGAGAGAGATGGCACTCGGATTATCTCTCCAAGTGGTGATTTTAAATTTAAAGAGGATGATCTTCTATACGTTTTAGGGGATACTCAAGCACTTGAAAATTTGACAGATGTACTAATTCAAGAAAATAGTACTAATACATAAGGAGAAAAAAATGAGATACGACTTTAATGAACATATTGATAGATACAATACAAATAGTGTTAAGTGGGATGGTGTTGATGACAATTTTAGCGGAGAAAATCTCTTGCCAATGTGGGTGGCCGATACTGACTTCAGAGTACCTGATGAAGTAATTGATGAGATTAAAAAGCGACTTGATCATCCTATTTTTGGTTATACTATGCCAGAAGATGAATTATATGATGTAATTATAGATTATGTTAAAGAGATGTATGATTGGGACATAAAAAGAGAGTGGATTCTCTTCACAAATGGCGTAGTAGCAGCTTGTCACATAGCAGCTAGGGCTTTTGTCAATCCTGGAGATGAAATATTAA
>PWPR01000073.1 GCA_003557085.1 Clostridia bacterium
AGTGATCAAAATAAATGCATTAATTGTGGACTATGTGTAAGAGTTTGTGATGAACTGCAACAATCAAAAGCAATTGCATTTGCTGAAAGAGGGTTCAAAACTCACATTAGCCCATCCTTTAACTTCAATTTAGATAATTCTAGATGTGTTTCATGTGGGAATTGCGTTTTTGTTTGCCCAAGTGGGGCATTAACTCCTAAAATTCCTGAAAAGTTTAGAACCTGGGAGGTCACTAAACACAAAACTACTTGTGGGTACTGTGGAGTTGGCTGCCAACTAGAACTACTTATCAAGGATAATAAAGTTATGGATGCTAAACCTTTTTATGGACCTGCAAATAATGGACTATTATGTGTTAAAGGCAGATTCTCATATAACTTCCTAAGTCATCCTGATAGATTAAAAACGCCACTAATTAAGAAAGATGGTGTTTTCAAAGAAGCAAGTTGGAAAGAAGCATATCAACTAATTGCTAGGAAAATTACAGAGATTAAAGATAATTCTGGAGCCAACGCCATTGGTGCACTTACATCAGCAAGATGTACAAATGAAGATAATTATGTTTTTCAAAAATTCTTTAGAGCAACTGTAGGAACAAATAATGTTGATCATTGTGCCCGCCTCTGACATTCTTCAACTGTTGCCGGTCTGGCAACAACATTAGGCAGTGGTGCCATGACAAATAGCATATCTGAAGTTAAAAATACTGAGGTATTTTTTGTTATTGGATCTAACACCACAGAGAATCATCCAGTAATTGGGTCACAACTAAGACAAGCACTTGCAAAAGGTGCTAAGCTAATCGTTGCAGATCCAAGAGAAATTGATCTAGCAAAAGACGCGGATGTCTTCTTACAAGTTAGACCAGGTACTAATATTGCATTATTAAATGGTATGATGCATGTAATTATAAAAGAGGGTTTAGTCGACAAAGATTATATTAACTCTAGAACAAAAGGTTATGAAAAGTTGCTAGAAATTATTGATTATTATACACCTGAGAGAGTTAGTGAGATATGCAATGTTGCTGCTAAGGACATAATCAAAGCTGCTAAAATATATGCTTCTAAGCCAGCAAGTATTCTTTATGCAATGGGTGTTACTCAACACAAATACGGAACTAATGGAGTTATGGCGCTATCAAACTTAGCCCTCATATGTGGCAATATTGGCAAAGAGAACGCTGGAGTCAACCCTTTAAGAGGGCAAGGTAATGTCCAAGGAGCATGCGACATGGGTGGGCTACCTGATATGTATCCAGGTTATCAAAAAGTTTATGACGAAAAAGTCAATGAAAAGTTTTCCAAAGCCTGGAAGAAAAGTCTTTCACTAAAACCAGGCTTAACCATACCCGAGATGATAGAAGGCTCAAATAGTGGTTTAGTAAAAATGCTATATATTATGGGCGAAAACCCCATGGTATCAGACCCTGATATTAATCATGTGGAAAGTGGATTGAAGAACCTTGATTTTCTAGTAGTGCAAGATATATTTTTGACAGAAACTGCTGAACTAGCTAATGTTATTCTCCCAGCAGCTGCATTTGCAGAAAAGAATGGTACATTTACTAATACAGAAAGACGCATCCAAAAAGTTAATAAAATACTAGAAGCACCTGGACAGGCTAAATCAGATTGGTTAATTATTGCTGAGCTGGCCAAAACTATAGGTGATGATTATGAACTTAATAGTGCAGAAGAAGTTATGCAAGAAATATCCAGTTTAACTCCTATTTATGGAGGCATATCATACCATAGGCTAAAGAACATTTCTTTGCAATGGCCATGTCCAGACGCTAAGCATCCTGGAACAAAGATTCTTCATAAAGGAGAATTTGCAAGAGGCAAAGCTCTTATAGTCCCAATTGACTTTACTGAAAGTGATGAGAAAACAAGTAAAGAGTATCCTTACTTGATGACTACCGGAAGAAACTTATATCATTATCACACTCGCACAATGACTGGAAAGACAAAAGGTAACAATCAAAAATCACCCCACTCTTATCTAGAGATTAATCCTACTACAGCGAAGAAGCTAGGAATAGAAGAAAATGATTGGGTTTTAGTCAGCTCTCCTCGTGGTGAGGTTAAAACAAGAGCTAAAATCACTGACATAGTAGGGGAAAAAGTGTTGTTCATGCCTTTCCACTTTGCTGAAGGGGCAGCTAATTATCTAACTAATACAAACTTAGATGATATTGCTAAAATACCTGAGCTCAAAGTCAATGCAGTAAATGTAAAAAAGATTGAGTAAGGTTGATTAAGATGCCAAAATTTGGTTCAGCTGTAATACTAGCTGGAGGTAAATCTAAAAGAATGGGTTTTGATAAAAAGTTAATTCAATTAAAGAATAAAGATATTATAACTCATTTGGTAGAAACTTTAGAAAAAGAGTTCTCACAAATACTTCTTAGTAGCAATACAATGCCTATAGTAAAATATGAGAAGTTTAGTGTGATTCATGATGTTTTAAGAACTAAAGGCCCACTTAGTGGAATTCACAGTGGGCTTTTAGCTGCAGCTAGCGACTATGTGTACTTCATAGCTTGTGATATGCCTATAGTCAATCTTGAATATATTAAGTTTATGAAGAGTCAACTAAAAAGAAGTAAAAATATAAATCTTGCTTGTGTAACTAGATACAAGAATTGGATAGAACCATTTAATAGTTTTTATCATAAAGATTTAGCTGAAGCTATTCCTGAACATACACTTGAGAGTCATTCAATTTACTCACTTATAAAGAAGAGCCCTTCTTTATATATTTCTGAGCAAAAAGCTAGAGAGTTCTCAAAAACTTGGGACATGTTTATTAATATAAATACTCAAGAAGATTTAGAAAGGTTTTATAGTCATGAAAAAAACAACGAAGGTAGAGATACTTAGAGTAACTAACTCACAAATTGTAGACGACCTAGATGAAGTAATCTTAGAAAATCCTTATAAGCTTTTTGTAAATGGTGAATATATCACTACTTTTTTTTGTTCACCTGAAAATCTTGAGTATCTTGCAGCGGGTTTTCTATATACCCAAAAAATCATTCGTTGCAAAAACGACCTTAAAAATATCTCGATAGATCATAAAACAATTAATGTATATTTGAAAAGTTCTATAAGCTTTTTAACTGAAAGAAATGCAACTTCTCAAAAAAGTTTTAAAGAGATGGTTTTGCATGATATGAAACCAATCAGGGAAGAGATTACTCAAAATATTAGTTTGTCAGTCGTTAAAATACAAAAAGTAATGCGCGAGTTTGTTATAAGTTCTAAAACATTTGCCAATACTGGAGCAGCTCATTCAGTTGCACTGATGAAAAACTATAAGATAGTTCACTTTATTGAAGATGTAGCTCGACATAACGCTGTTGATAAAATAATAGGAAAGGCATTGATAGAAGAAATTGACTTATCTCAGTTTTCCTTGCTTGCTAGCTGCAGATTATCTGTTGAAATTGTCTCAAAAGCAGCTATAGCTCAAATACCTGTATTAATTTCTAGAGCTGCCACATCTAGCTTAGCTATTGAGTTAGCAAAAGATTTGAATATTACTTTAATTGGGTTTTCAAGAGGCGATAAATTCAATGTTTATTCAGACACTATCGAACTTCTGTCTGAGTAAATTTTTAGTGTAAAAAAGCTTTTAATCTAAACAAAAATTAATCTTGGAAACTCAGCAATTAAAGCTCTAATTTCCTTGATGTATACTGCCTCTCATGTTATATTGTGGACATTGTTGATTGTAAGAATATGCTGTATATGAAAGGTGTCTTAATAATGTCGAATATAAGCTTGTACTTTCCTGATGTCAAGGATGGTACAAGAAAGCTTACTGAACTTTTTTTAGTGTTTTTGGAAATTGGAGCATTTACTCTAGGTGGAGGATTTGCGATGATACCCTTAATACAAAAGGAATTAGTTGAGAAAAAGCATTGGTTAGATGAAGACGAGTTTCTAGATGAAATAGCAATAGCTCAATCAGTACCTGGCGCAATAGCTGTTAACACAGCTGCCATTACAGGACATAAAGTTAAGGGATGGGCAGGATCACTTGTAGCAACTTTAGGAGTAATGATCCCCTCTTTTACTATTATCGTTCTAGTCGCATTGTTTCTTAATAACTTTGCAACATTAGATATAACACAAGCTGTATTTAGAGCAATAAGGCCAGTCGTAGTAGCATTAATTACATATTCAGCTTATAAATGTTGGAATACAATTAATATGTCCAAGTTTAACATTGCTATAGAAATAATTACACTTATTAGCCTATTGGTTTTTAATGCTCCACCTGCAATAGTTATAATGTTAGCTATTATAGTTGGAGTTGTCAGAAAGGTTAAGATCCATGGAAATACTAATTAATCTTTTCTTAACTTTTTTGAGAGTTGGAGCACTTGGATTTGGTGGTGGTTTCGCAGCTATACCATTAATTCAAAGTGAAGTCGTAACTACTTATGGTTGGATAACTAGTCAAGAATTTGCAAACATAATGGCAGTTGCTAGTATGACTCCAGGTCCTATAGCGATTAATAGTGCTACTTATGTAGGTTTCAAAATTTATGGAGTAATCGGTGGACTTATTGCAACTTTTGGTGTTGTCTTAGTCTCATTTATCTTGATAGGTATTATCGCAGGGATTATGACTAAGTTTTCAAAAAACAAATATGTGAATTCTGTACTTGAAGTATTACGACCTGTTATTATAGCATTGATATTAGTTGCTGCTATTAATACAGGGCAAACAGCTTTTTTTGATTATAGAGAAGTAATTATATTTGTAGTAGCTCTAGGTCTTTTGTTAAAAACAAAACTACACCCTATAGCACTAATTACAAGTTTTGGGCTCCTAGGGGCCTTCATCTACTAGATCAATAGCCAAAAATTCTTTAGAACTAAAATAAACTATAATAGCGTAGAGCTTACCTTCCCAAGGCAAACTCTACGCTACTTTTATTTAAATATTATTAGCCTAAAAGCTTGCAAAAATAAAACAAACTAAAACCAGTATAACAGCTTAATCTACAGCTTTTATTCCACACTCTTCCAATATTTTGAGCCATCTTTAGTCCTTTTTAGACTTCTGTGCTCGACTAAACTTCTTCTTAATATAAAATAATCCTCAAATGTATGCCAATTATTTAGAATTTGATTCACTTGTTTTTCAGTATATTCAATATCACTTTCAAATTTTGTTGTAAGGTACTCAATAATAGCAATCTTCTTCTTCATTTTACTAGGCCAAGTATGCACTCTACCTTTTTCATCAATAAAATTCTTAATATCTTCCATATTTATCTAAGCCTTTCTCTTTATATCAGTTCATTAACGAATCTGTTTCAAACTGCAAATGAAGTATTAACTATTCCTAAATAGAAAATAAATGTGAAAAATAGCTTCTTAGCTACAGCTTCTTCTAATCCTAGCATTATTGGTTTACCCAGTCATTAATTAAACTTAATTTGTAACATAACTTTAAATCAGTAGTAAAAATATGATATCATGTTTTTAGCACTTTCGATTTCTACCTAATCTTTAACAAATAAATGTAGATAGTTGTCAAAAATCGTTTTACAATTAATTCAAGATACAACTATTTAAAAAACTACAATATTATGGTGTAGTTTTACACTTTATCATATAAATCTTTGGTGATTTAATGATATAATGACTAATATAGAAACAATGAATAACTGGGCACTATAATTACTTAAAACGAGTTAGGAGGAGAACACTAGTGAGCAATTTACACTTTACCAGTACTCAGTATCCTTCAACAGCATTCTTTATTATTAAGCAACTTGGACTTGTTCCAGGTGTTGAAGAACCTGTTTATCAAGAGTTAGGTAATCAAATGAGTATCTTAGGTGAAAACTTATCTTTTAGTTCCCCTATAATTGGCGGTCCTGTTTTCACTCTTATCTATCAATTACCTAGCTATCTTGGAGTTACTCCTATGGAGTTTGACGATTTGTTTAAAGCTATATCCTTTTTTGTTGAGAAAGAGGATTTAAAATCCTTTTTCAAAAAATGGCCAGAAAAAACTAAGTACTGGGAGCAATGGTTTAACGATGGCTGGATGAATCTATTGTTTACAGACTTGCGTCATGATAAAACACGAGCATTAGCAATTATTGAAACATTCTTATTATTACTTCATGACAACTGGTTAGATTATAGTAGAATATACCAAGAAAGGCTTAGTAATATAAAACTTGATAAACATGAAGATTTTTGCAAAAGTTTTAATATTTTCAAGCGATGGGAACAGGATTTTAATCATGCTTATCCATATGATAATTTTACCGTTGTTGTTTGTCCAGAAACAATTATCACCTCTAATAATCTTGGCCCAGAAAAAATTGTACTAGGAATAGATAAAACTAAAAACTCTTTAAATACGTGTGTTCATGAAATTGGTGTTAGGATGATTGATATAAGCACATTTAGCAAGCATCAAGATATTAGAAATTTAATTATTGGTGACTATAAAGGGGTCACACAGCTAATTGAAGCAGAGATTTGCTATAGGAAACAAACTGTTTTCCCTGAGATAAGAATAGATTCTTTTGCAGAAAAGTTAAATTTACACGATTTAATAGCGTGGAGAGCTACAAAAAAAGGGCATCAAGATTTTGTTAATTCTTTTACTAGTTGGTATCAAGAAGCAAAGGGTCTAAGTTTAATATAAAAATCTTTGTCCAAAAGTGGACAAAGATTTTTTTTAGCTTGCCATCCATCCTCCATCAACCATAAGATTAACTCCAGTAATAAACTTTGCCTCATCACTTGCTAAAAAAACTGCTGCTTTTGCCACGTCTGCAGGCTTTCCTAGTCTTGGAAATGGTGTTCTTGATTTTGAGTAATCAATTGATTCTTGAGTTGTTGGCCTTCCAGTTAAGATACGCCCAGGTGCTACTGCATTACATATTATGTAATCTTTAGCATAATCGGCTGCTACTTGCTTAGTCATATACACAAGTCCACTTTTACTTACTCCATATGACATATTATTTAGAGCAGCTACCATACCATGCTGAGAAGTTACATTAACAATTCTTCCTCTCGCTTCATTCTCAACTTCTTGATTTAACATTTGCATTATCGCTCTTTTAGTACAGTAAAAAGCACCTTTTAAGTTAACATCCAAAGATCTATTCCACTCATTATCGGTAGTTTCATGTAGTTTCATATCATTTCCCATATAAGCTGCATTATTAACCAAAATATCTAAACGTCCATGTTTTTTCACCGTATTTGTAATCAAATCATCAACTTGCTTCCAGCTTGATACATCTACCTTAAAAAAATCGACATTTCCATTAAACTCTTCTACTTCTTCAATAACACTTTTTCCTTCTTCTAAAGGGTTTTCAATAATGTCTGCAACTACAACAATTGCCCCTTCTTTAGCAAACTCTATTGCAATTCCTTTCCCTATACCTGATGAGCCACCTGTGACAATCGCCACTTTATTTTTTAGTTTCATATTTTCCTCCATTTTTTTCACTACAACTACTATAACACACATTAATAGGTTAAACTAAAAAAAAACCTGCTAATTGCAGGTTAATAAATTCATATCTACTCATGTTGATCCTCATTTTTAGTAATCATCACTTTATCAATTACGCCTTCTGTAGCTTTGATTATTTTTATCTTAACATCTCCTGAAAAAACTCTAAACCTTCAACTACTGATTGACAAGCTCCCTCAGCTAAACTACAAACAAGCCCCCCAAAGTATTCCCTCTATCGGTAGGCAAATTATATCCTGTAGCTTCGTAGAGTTTATTAACCATTGTCGAAGCAGAGTATATCTTAGAATCCCTTGACACAAAATCCTTAGAGGGTGCTAAAAACTTGATAATTAAAAAAATAATAGCTATTGCCAGTGTTCCAAGCACTAAATCCATCATTGTGTCAGCATATATTAGCATTTTCCTAGCTATTACGAACAAAACTAGTTCCAAAATTGCATTAGTTGAGTGAGATAATAGCATCAATATCAGCTCTATGCCTACAACTAATAACAGTGTGTGGGCTAAAAAATGCTTAAATACATCATATGCAGCTAATGAAGAAGTTTCAAATATCTGTACAATGTATATTACTAAATCTACTAGTCCAATTGTAACACCTATTGCAATAAGCACTGCTAAAATTATTTCAACCACATACGTATAGCTTTCTACTTTACTTAAAATATATTGAAACAACTAAGACATCTCCTTTATTGGCAAAGCTCTTTTCTGATGCTTATTGTACTCCTAGCTTATCCCTTCGACAATAGCTTGCTTTCAATGACTTTAAGAATAATTTAATGTTTAATAAATAAGTTTGAGTTAATGAATAATATGAGTAATACCATTTTTGCTGAATGCATTTCATAATAATGTTCTGAAAATTCATACTAACAATATTTCTAAGTTCAATTATGCATTTATTTATAAATAATAATTATGTTTTATTGTACTAAAGAATGATTTTTTCTTCATTTTCATCTATAATTATGTCATAGGTATGATTAGTTCCCTAGTACCTAACTATCTTAAAGGATGTGGTTAATATGTCACAACAATGGTACCTCTCTAGAGATGGAACACAGTATGGTCCATATACATGGCAAGAGCTACAAAATTTAGCTCAGCAAGGAAATGTGGACCCAAACGATTTAATTTGGAGCAACTCTTTAGGCAATTGGACTGACGCACAAAATGTGCCGAATTTACTTAGAACTTATGCCCAAAAGCCTCAAAATGGAATTGTAAACCATAAGAATCCTAGAAAACTACGCTTTTCAATTAGGCCACGAATTTTTTTCATGCCTTATGGAAGAGTAACAACTTTTATTATCTTATTATTTATCGCAATAGCAGTTATTATAGCATTTTTAAATGGAGATCTAGGATCAATTCAGATTATGTAATTTACTTAGTTAGCGATATCCTGAAGGAGGGTAAAAATGTCAAACAATTGGTTTGTTTACAAGAATCAAGAGCAAAAAGGTCCCTATTCATTAGAAGAAATTAAAGAAAAAATA
>PWPR01000142.1 GCA_003557085.1 Clostridia bacterium
AGATAAAGCAATGTTTAATAATATTGGGGTATCTTTTGAACAGTCAAATGTATATGGAAAATTAACGGCATTAGAAAACTTAAACTTTTACAGTAAGTTGTTTGATACTAAAACTCTGGATGCTATGGAGCTGCTTAAGTTAGTAGGTCTAGATCATGTTGCTAATAAAAAGGCAAACACTTTTTCTAAAGGAATGAAACACAGGCTGACTTTTGTAAGGAGTATGATAAACAATCCTAAAATATGGTTCTTAGATGAACCAACTACTGGTTTAGATCCATCTATTGCAAGTACTATAAAAAGTATAATTAGGGATAAGAATGAAGAAGGAACTACAGTTTTTTTGACAACTCATAATATGCAAGTTGCTGATGAGTTATGCGATAGAGTAGCATTTATAATAGATGGGGAGATTAGCTTAATAGATTCACCAAGAAATCTGAAGCTAAAGTATGGTAAAAATCTTGTTAATATTGAGTATATAGTAGACGAGGAGCTGGTTAGTGAGAATTTATCACTTGAAATAAATGAAGACAAGAACAAGTTAAGCAAAATACTTAATAATTACAAAATTGAGACCATGCATACAAAAGAGGCTACTTTAGAAGAGATATTTATTAGAGTTACAGGACGAGGTCTTCTGTAATGAAAAAACTTTTGGCTGTTTACATTAATGATTTAAAACTCTCAATTAACGGACTATATTTTTATATCGAAGTAATTATGGCGGTGACTTTCATCATTGCCATGTTAGTGGCAATACCAGATACTTTTGAGACTTCTAGAGAGTATTACTTATTCCTGAACTTAGATCAACAAAACATAAGTCACAGTTTATTTGAGGATTTTCAAGATGCAATAATTACAAATAGTAGAGAAGAGCTTGAGTTGAAGCTGAATGAAAACAGAAATGCTGTTGGTATAGAAATAACAGAGAGAAGCAACAATATTACATTGGATATAGTACTACAGGGTCATGAAAGTCAAAGCTTAAGGAACTTTATATTGGCTGAGATAGAGGCTTCAATCATAGCAGATAGTTTTGGTTTTATTGATATAGTTGATGAAGTTAGGCTGCAAGACCAGCCAGATTCTTTAAGTGATAGAGAAAACATATTACCTATTTATTTAACAATTAATATAGCGTTGATGGGGCTTTTCATTATAGCAGCATATATTTTTCTAGATAAAGAGGAGGGTATAGTTAAAGCATATGCTGTATCTCCATTGGGGATATGGAGTTATTTAGCCAGCAAAGCCTTTGTAATCTTAACAATGGGGATAGTTACTTCTTTAGTGGTTGTTTTCTCTATTATGCAGTTTAGAGTCAATTACTTACTCTTAACATTTTTAGTACTGTGTTTTAATGTGTTTGGATCAGCCTTAGGAATCCTAATTACTAGCTTTTATGATTCAATGATAAAAGCAATGGAAGCACTCTACCTCGTAATAATGGTAATGATGATTGGTTCTATAACATATTTTGTACCAGCATTTAACCCGATTTGGATAAGGGTTTTACCTGTTTATCCGATGCTATTCTCATTCAGGGAACTATTGTTAGAGCAGGGAAACATTCTGTATGCTTTACAAAACGCAATAATATTTTTAGTCTTAGGTAGTTTTATATTTATTTATGCATCTAAACGATTTTCAAAGAGTCTGTCGGTTTAGTGAGGTGGTTTTATGAGAAAAATAATAGCAGTGCTTTATCGAGACATTCTTAATGGGTTAAGAGATTGGTTGATTCTATATTTAGCGATTGCGCCATTGTTAATAGCTTTAATTTTCCGGCTTGTTGTTCCTGGGGTATCTGATACAAACTTAAATTTAGTAATGAAGCATGGAGAAGATCAGCAACTAGTATCATATCTTGATGATTTTGCAAAGATAGAGTATGTGGATAGCTTAGAGGATATTGAAGAAAGAGTACTGAGAATGGATGATGTATTTGGAGTAATGACCGTTGATGAAAAAGTAGAGGTAATTACCCAAGGTAATGAGAGACGAGAAATGATTGATGCTCTTAAGCTATTAATTAATAGACATTGCCATAGTGATGTAGAAGTTCCAATCAACATAATGATATCAGATGTAGGTTGGGGGGAGTCACCTCTTAAAATAGAAGGTGCCAATATTTTGATATTGTTTACTTCTGTATTTGGAGGAATGCTCATTTTATTGAATATGGTAGATGAAAAGATGAGCAACACATTGAGTTCAATAAATGTTTCTACTATATCTAGATTTGAGTTTGTAGTCGGAAAGAGCATTTTAGGATTCATTCTCCCAATTGTTGGTTCAATAGGAGCATTACTCATATTAGAGTTTGAAACTATTAACATTGCACATCTTGTGATAACATTATTATCAATTGGTCTAACTAGTGTTGTTATTGGCTTTGCTATAGGTGTTTATAATGATGAACCAATAGCAGCTATTGCAAGTATGAAAGGAGTATTTATACCATTAATACTTTCTGTTGCAGGTGCGATATATTTATCTGACCAATTACAAGTTTTACTGTTTTGGTCACCTTTTTACTGGGCATATCAAAATATTAATGCGATTTTACTAAATGAGTCATCTACTTATTTAATATTTAGGAATAGTTTTAATATATTTATTATCTCCCTTGCTGTGTTTGCTATATTAAGAAAACGAATAATAAGAGGTTTTGATTAAACCGTGATGAAAGGAAGAGTAATTTGAAAAAAGTTGTTATTTTTGCTTTTAATGGAAATATAATGTGTTTCATGCACAACATTCTGAATGTCTTAGACTTGCACAAAAAAGGATATGAAGCGACTTTAGTAATTGAAGGAGAAGCTGTTAGACTAATTAAAGAGTTAATAGAAGGTAAGAACAAGCTATTTAATCAAATGATCGAGTTAGAATTAATACATGGAGTCTGTAAAGCATGTTCAGCTAAACTAGGTGTTTTAGAATATAATGAAAACTCACCAATCAATATTATAGGTGATATGCAAGGGCATCCATCAGTTAGTCAGTTTACTGAAAGAGGATTCCAAGTAATTACTCTATAAGATTAAACTGGAGGAAATTATGAAAGAGAGATATGTAAAAAAGGTATTTAATGGGAGAAATACAAAAGATGGAGCAGGTGTTAAGTTAGTTAGAGTTTTTGCAAAAAATGAAGTAATTGAGTTGGATCCTTTTTTAATGCTTGATGCTTTTGATTCTGACAATCCAGATGATTACATCAAAGGATTCCCATGGCACCCTCATAGGGGTATAGAGACAATAACATATTTGATAGAGGGAGAGATTATTCATGAGGATAGTCTTAACAATTCTGGTGTAATAAGAGACGGGGATTGTCAATGGATGACTGCCGGTTCAGGAATATTACATCAAGAGATGCCCCAAGGTAGTTCAAAAATGTATGGCCTACAAATATGGCTGAATCTACCTAGAGAGAGTAAGATGACTAGTCCTAGATACAATGATATTTACTCCAAAGATGTTCCTGCTATTGTGGAGGATGGTTTGTGTATTAGAATAATAGCTGGGGAGTTTCAAAATGAAAAGGGAGCTTTTATGGGTGAATATGTTAAGCCACTAATATTAGATATTTCAGCTAAGAAAGACAAAGTATTTACTCATAAGACGAATATTGAAGAGAATTCATTTTTGTATGTTTTCAAAGGAAAAGGTATAGTAGGCAAAGATGAAATTTTAGAAAAAACAGCTGTAGTATTTAGCAGTGGTGATGTACTGAAACTTACATCTTTAACTGATGATTTTAGATTCATGTTTTTCTCTGCCATTCCATTAAAAGAACCAATTGCCTGGGGTGGTCCGATTGTGATGAATACAGATGAAGAGCTAAAGACAGCTTTTGCTGAACTGGACAGTGGTAAGTTTATTAGAGAGAGTGCAAAATAAACTAAAAAAGTAAAATAAGGTGGAAAACAACCACCTTATTTTATTGAGTAATGGATTTGTGATATAATCAACATGCTTATTACACCAAAAAGGATGAAATAATATGAACTCTAACAGTAGCAGGAAAGACATTATACAAAGTTTCTCTTTAAGACAGCAGTATTTAACAATTGTAGGTTTTTCTATGTTCTTTGGATGGTTACTCGCAGTTCCTTTTCAAGGACAGGTATTGCAAAGCATTTTAAATCTAAAAGAATTAGAGTTTATGTATTTTCATGAGTTGCCAATAATTACACATTTACTAGGATTACTTGCAAGTGTTTTTATTATCAAGAGTCAAATGGCAGCGAAAATAACTATGATGATTTCATCAATAGTATGCATTTTAGGGAGCATAGTATTTTATTTAACATTTTCTAATTTATGGTATATAGCTTTGGGATCAATATCTTTTTTTGCTGGCTTGTTTGTGGCCAGTTGGGTTATGTTTTACAAAACATATTCAAAAGACAGTGATAGGATAAAAATAGCGATTGATGTCTTAATTTTATCAAATTTATTTATGTTGATTTTTGATTTAATAGCAGTTCTTGTATCTCCAAATCTTGCTTTATTTGTAACGATTGCTTTTCTTTTAGGAAGTTTGTTATTGACCATGAGACTAGACGATCAGTATGAAGTTTTAAACCAAGAGATAGCTTATGAAAAAGGAAGTTTCAGCGTTGCGTTTCTTACTCTTAGTTTATTTATTTTTGTTGTTACTATAGGTTCTGGGTTTATGTATCAAGTAATAAATCCAGCTTACTCAGATTTTCCAGGAGTTGTAGCATTCTATTGGGCTATTCCTTATATACTTATATTACTACTAATAAGAAAATATAAAGAAAGAGTAAGTATATATTCTTATTTGTATTTTGCAATAGCAATGAAGGGCTTTGCTTTTTTAATATTTAGTAATTTGTCTATAAGCATAAGTAGCTATTTTCTTGTCAACTCATTCTTAATGGCCGCCTTAGGCATTTTTGATATGTTCTTATGGGTTGCTTTAAGTAATTTTATAGTTAGGCATAATGAACCAGTGAAAATATGGGCTTATGGACTTAGTGTTAATTTGCTCGGAATTCTAATAGGTGGGATTAGTGGTAATATAATCTCAGCCAATGATCAATTTGTAGATATTTCAAGCATTGCAATAGTATCAGTTTTTATATTAGTCATTATTCTACATTTTTTATTAAGTAGCTTTAACAAACTTGAAAAAATTGATAAAATTCAAAGTACTGAAAATAATTTTAAAATTATGAATTTCGATAATGTCAAAGATAGATTCAAGTTAACTGAGAGAGAAATAGAAGTTATTAGTTTGGTTGTAAAAGGTTATACTTATAGGGCCATTGCTGAAGAGCTTAATATAACTGATAACACTGTGAAATTTCATTCTAAAAACATATATTCAAAGATTGGGGTAAACTCAAAGATGAAGTTAATAGAAGAATTGGAGAATATCTAACCTACACATAATGTGTAGGTTGTTTTTTTATTAAATACTACAGTTTTTATGTGTTCTAAAACGTGTATTTGTACTGTATTATTTAGTTATCAAGGAGTTGGTAAGAATAAATTTGATTATTAGTTTGTTTTATATATTTATAGTTTTACTGTCTTGCTGGCTTATTATTAGTTATGGGAAACTGTTTGAGAGATATAATAAAGTAATACAGGAATATAATGTTTTGCATGACTTATTAAATGAGATTTCTAAAAAAGAAGAAGCTCAAGCTAAAAAAGTTAGTTCAGAAATGCATAAGGTAGATGTGTTTTGTGGTTTTGAAGAAGAAGTTTTAGCTAATTTGAAGGTGAACTCAAAGATTATTTTGCAACTAAATATTTATAATCATTCTTTAAAACATTTTTACAAGCGATTTGATAAATCTTTGTGTAGGTATCTAACAGTAATAAATAAAAAATTTATGCCTTTGATGTATAAAGAAGGTATCGAAGGTCTTAAGTATGAGCGTAGGTTTAATAGCTTGAGTTTAATAGATTAGTAAACGTCCCCTTTTATATAGATAAATGATTAAGAAATAGTTTTCCCAAACTTGAGATATTTCTTATTCACTTCTCACTGAGATTCGCCCAACTTAGTTGGGCGAATCTCATTTTCCTTTAAAAAAGGCTTAAGATAATAAAGAAAAACTAACAAGAAAGTATCTTATTCAACATGATATTAGTTAATTCTTCTTTATATATTGATACTTAAGACACATAATACTTTTGCCTCTATAAGTATTTTTTTTCAAAGTAGAGCATGAGAAGTTTTAATACTAATCCTTTTAGATAATTAGCACTAGATCTTACTGCACTTTTAGCAGTTCCAACAAATCTATTAGATATTTGCTTATTTTTAAAAATTTAGCTTGCTAAAAAGTTGAGACTACTCTCATATAAAGTACTAGTTTTTTCTTTAAGTGCATAATACTAATAAAGATCTTTTAGTAAACAGTAAAAATTTTACCATTAAAAATATGACTTTAAAGCCATCAAAATGTAATAAGGATAATAATTAGTTAATAGATTTATTGTATAATCAAGCAATATTGGATTATATTTGCGCAATCAAGAAGATTAATTACACAATAATAACTTTAAAATATAATAAAATATAATAGGATTATGAAATAAGATTTGGTTTTAGATGTAGTGGTGAGATTTAGAGTTAAAGAGGTTGTTGAGTGTTTACTAAACAGTAGATATATCAAAACTATAAGCAGAAAAAGTATATAGTTTACTAAAGGTATAGAAACGTGTTTAATTAAATGAAGGATTCATTGAAATAGATTACTAGGCATTCTTACGTAGTTTTTGTTTTTATTAATGCTTAAATTTAGTAGAATAAAGTAAATGGATGAAAGGATAAAAATATGGAATTTGAGAACAAAGTTATAGTTGTTACAGGTGGCAATAATGGTATTGGCAAAGAAATCGTCAAATATTTTAACAATCTGAAATCTAAAACAGTTGTAATTGACATGGATCATCAAAACGTAGATTGTGAGTTCTATTTTAAAGGTGATATTTCATGCAAAAATGTCTTGGAAAACTTTTCAAAAGAAATAATTAAAGAATTTAAAAGTGTTGATGTCTTAATTAATAATGCTTGTATTTCAAAAAGAGGCATATTATCAAAATGCACATATGAAGACTTTTTATATGTTCTTAAAGTAGGAGTCGTTGCGTCTTACTATCTCAGTTTATTGCTTAAGGATAGCTTTTCAAAAAATGCGTCCATAGTTAATATTTCTTCCACAAGAGCAAATATGTCACAGCCAGATACAGAAAGCTATACAAGCGCTAAAGGAGGAATAAGCGCACTAACACATTCTTTAGCAGTAAGCCTAGCTGGTAAAGTTAGAGTTAACTCTATATCTCCTGGTTGGATAGATAACAAGCAATCAGAGTGGGAAAAAAGTGATTATTATCAGCATTTGACAAGGAGTATCGGAGAGGCAAAAGATATAGCTGAGATGGTAGTTTTTTTATCTAGTAGTAAGGCAAAGTTTATCACTGGTGAAAACATTAATATTGATGGGGGTATGTCTAAACAGATGATATACCATGGAGATAACAATTGGAGATATAGGGAGGAAGTAAAATGAAGACAATTTGTTTTTCATTTAAGTCTGCAGACAATAAAACAGATATTTATGCAAAAAAATGGATACCAGAGAATGAGGTAAAGGCAGTTTTGCAAATCACCCATGGAATGCTTGAGCATATAGAAAGATATAATGATTTTGCATCATATATAGCAGATAACAATATTCTAGTAACAGGGCAAGACTTACTAGGACATGGTTGTTCAGTAAAATCTAGTGAGCAACGAGGTTTCTTTGCAACAAGAAATGGCAATGAAATTCTCTTAAATGATATAACTACTTTAATGAAAATAACTAAAGCAGAGTTTCCAAAGATACCATACTTTCATCTTGGACACAGTATGGGATCATATTTAATAAGGCAATTTATCACTGAGCATAGTAAAGATATAAGTGGTGCAATTTTAGTAGGATCAGGCTATCCCTCAAGAGTATTAATTAGTTTTGGAGAAGCACTTTCAAAACTTATAGGTTCTTTTAGAGGACAGAATTATAGGTCCGAGTTCCTTGACAAAATATCAATAGGTAGCTTTAATAAGCACTATAAGAATCCAAAGACTGCAGTTGATTGGCTTTCTAGAGATCAAAAAGTTGTAGAGGATTATGTTAATGATGAAAAGATAGACTTTATTTTCTCAACGAATGCATATATGAATATGTATAAAAGTATAAAACATATCCATAAAAGCAGAGAAATAAGAAAAGTTTCAAAAGAGTTGCCTATAATATTTCTTTCAGGGTCGGAAGACCCGGTAGGAGATATGGGTGAGGGTGTTAGAAAGTCATATCAGAAGCTGGCTGACCAGGGATTTATGGATGTAGCAATCAAACTATATGATGGAGCAAGGCATGAAATAATTAATGAAACTAATAAAAAAGAGGTTTATCAAGATATATGCAATTGGATTGATGAAAGGATTGATTATATTGAGTAAGTATATATTAGCACTTGATCAAGGAACAACTAGCTCTAGAGCAATATTATTTGATAAGTCTGGAAAAGTAGTTGCTATGTCACAAAAAGAAATAACTCAAATATATCCGCAAAATGGTTGGGTAGAGCATAGTCCAAGAGAGATATGGGCCAGTCAGTCTGGTGTTATGAGGGAGGTTATTGAAAAAGCAAACATAAACATTGATGAAGTATATGCATTAGGAATAACCAATCAGAGGGAAACAACTGTTATATGGGACAAAGAGACTGGAGTTCCCACATATAATGCGATTGTATGGCAATGCAGAAGAACCTCTAATATATGTGATGACTTAAAAGAAAAAGGTTTAGAGAAGTACATTAAAGAAACTACGGGATTGGTAATTGATGCTTATTTTTCAGCTACGAAGATTAAGTGGATC
>PWPR01000206.1 GCA_003557085.1 Clostridia bacterium
AGAAGAGGATGTAGTCCAGCTTGGAATATGGTATATAAGATTAAGAGCTATGGGGCTATCATTCCATTATTTTACTATGATTTTCACTAGTATGCTAAGAGGTTCTGGAGACACTAAAACACCGATGGTTGTAAATATAATTATAAATATTTTAAACCCTATACTAAACTACGGTTTTATTTTTGGAAACTTTGGTTTACCAAGACTTGGGGTAACAGGAGCTGCTTTGGCAACAGGGTTAGCACAAGTTGTCGGTTTCATTATAATAGGTAGAGTTATTTTTGGTGGTAGAAGCATGATTAAGCTAAAGCTTAAAGATGATTATACTTATCACAAGGAATCCATTAGAAGAGTACTTAATATTGGTTTACCTGCAATGGGCGAACAAGTTGCAATGAGAATTGCTCAGATAATTTTTACTATGATACTAACTTCTTTAGGTACAGTAACATATGCTGCTCATCAAGTAGCCATTAGAGCAGAATCTCTTTCTTTTATGCCAGGCTGGGGATTTGGTGTTGCAGCTACTACTTTGATAGGGCAGAATTTGGGAGCACTTAAGCCTGAAAGAGCACAAAAAAGTGGTTATGTTGCCAGAAATATGGCTTTGGCTTTTGCTGGGATAATGGGTGTTTTGTTCTTTATTTTCCCTACTCAGTTCGTCCAGTTTTTCTCAGATGATCCTGAAGTAGTTAGACAGGCTGCGATGGCTTTAAGATTAGTAGCAATTGCACAACCTTCTATGGCAATCAATTTGGTGTTAGCTGGGGCACTTAGAGGAGCTGGTGATACAAGATGGGTAACTTACATAACAGGAATTTCAGTCTGGATTGTAAGATTATCAATAGCTTCATACTGTGTATTTATACTAGATTTAGGCTTATTAGGAGCTTGGATGGGTATGTTAGCTGATATTTTTGTAAGATCAATTGCATTTAGTATAAGATATGCAAGAGGCAAGTGGAAAACAATAGAAGTTTAATAAGGATAAGTCAGTAAACACTGGCTTATTTTTTATTATATTAAATATGTGATAAAATAGAGATAGTAAATTTATTAATTATATTTAATGATATAAAGGATAATTATGTTTAGAGGAGGATTTTTGTGTACTTAGATGAGCTAAACAAAGAACAACGTGAAGCTGTTTTGTATAATCAGGGGCCACTATTAATATTAGCAGGTGCAGGTAGTGGAAAGACTAGGACCATAATATATCGTGTTGCACATCTAATTAAGCAAGGTGTTTCTCCGTATGAGATATTGGTAATGACTTTTACAAATAAGGCTGCTAATGAAATGAAAGATAGAGTAAAGAGTATTCTAGATGTGAAATATCCAGGAATGTGGATAGGAACTTTTCACAGCATTTGTTTAAGAATTTTACAACAGGAATCAATCCATATAGGCTACAGAACTCCTTTTACAATATATAGCACAAGTAACCAAGAGACAGTAATCAGAAGGGCTATTAAAGATCTTAACTTAGATCAGAATAAATTTAAGCCAAAGATGTTTACTACAGCTATAAATCAAGCAAAGAACAATTTAGATTCATATGATAAATACTTAGATAGTAAAAATCCTTATGATAGAACTATTGGAGAAGTTTATCAGTATTATCAAAAAGAACTGAAAAAGAATAATGCTATGGATTTTGGTGACCTTATAATGAACACTGTTATTCTTCTTAGAGAGAATAAGAAGGTATTAGAGAGATATCAAGATAAATTTAAACATATTCTGATTGATGAATATCAAGATACTAATAAAGCACAATATAGATTAGTAAATATGCTAACGCAAAGAAACAAGAATATTTGTGTTGTTGGTGATGACGATCAAAGTATATATGGTTGGAGAGGTGCCGACTTAAGTAATATTCTAGACTTTGAAAATGACTTTAGGGATGTTAAAATTATTAGACTGGAACAAAACTATAGGTCTACAGAAAATATTCTTAAAGCTGCTAATTCAGTTATTCATAACAACTCATATAGAAAAAGTAAAGAGTTGTGGACTGATAAAGGAGAAGGAACTAGGGTGCATTTGTATGAAGCAAACGATGAAGAGTCAGAAGCCTATTTTGTGTTGAAAACTATAAAGGAACTCAACATTACAAAAGGTTTTGAATGGAAAGACATTGCCATTCTTTATAGAACACATGCACAATCAAGGCCTATTGAGGATGCTTTTCTTTATCATAATTTACCATATAAAATTTATGGTGGTACTAGATTTTATGATAGAAAAGAGATACAAGATATATTATCTTATGCAAATTTAATTGTTAATCCACATGATAATACGCGATTACAAAGGATAATTAATGTACCACGTAGAGGTATAGGCGAGAGGACTTTTGAACGATTATCCAATTATGCAAACGAAAATGGGATTAGCTATTATGAAGCTATTGAAGAAACTGGAAAAATCGAAACTTTATCATCAACGTATAAGAATAAAATAAGAGATTTTAGAGCTTTAATTGAGGATTTGGAAGAGTTTGAAAGAAATAACTCAGTTGATGAAGTAATTAATCAGATAGCTGAATTAAGTGGATACAAAGATGATTTATCCGAGCTTAAGAAAAAAAATAATGTGGAAGCAGAAACTAGGCTTGAAAATATAGCTGAGCTTGTTAATGTTGCTAGCACATTTGCTGCAAGAAACCCAGATGCTGGTCTTAAAGAGTTTTTAAGCAGTATTGCTCTTGAAACTGATGTTGATAGTTATGAAGAGGAAGATGAAAGTGTTACTTTAATGACGCTTCATGCTGCAAAAGGATTAGAGTTTAGAGTAGTATTTATTGTAGGCTTAGAGGAAGGCTTGTTTCCAAGTTTAAAATTTGACAACAATAATGAAGAAGATGAAATGGAAGAAGAGCGTAGGTTATGTTATGTTGGCATGACTAGAGCTGAAGATGAACTTTACTTAACTTATGCTAAATCTAGAAGGCAGTATGGTGAAATGAAATATAATATGCCATCAAGATTTATTTCTGAAATCCCAGAAGAATGTCTTGATCAAATTAACATTATGGATAAAGCTGGAGCAGTGACAAAAGAATACGTAAAAGTTGTAGAGAGCAATAATCCATATACTGTAGGAGATAAGGTGGAGCATAAGAAACTTGGAATTGGTGTAATTTTAGAAATTAATGAAGATATAATAAAGGTTGATTTCTTACAAAGTGGGACAAGAATGTTGGCTACAGAGTTTGCTCCACTAAGACTAATTAAAGATACAGAAATTGTGGATTCAATTAGAAATGTTACACCAGAGCCATTAGCAAGAGAAAAAGAGCAAGAGGATAATGGATATAGTATTGGTGATGTAGTAGAACATGATCATTTTGGGATAGGCGAGGTTAAATCCCTAGATGGAGAGTTCATCACGATAGATTTTAATAAAGCTGGGAGCAAGATGCTTTCTATAGCTTTCACAAAGTTGAGAAAGGTTTAAACTATGAGTAAAGCTGAGCAAAAAATTGAAAGACTTATAGAAGAGTTAAACAAACATGCATATAATTATTATGTTTTGGACCAACCAGAAATATCTGATGCTGTTTACGACAGTTTGCTTAATGAGCTGAAGGAGCTAGAAAAAGAAAATCCACAGTCAATTAAACCATATTCACCTACTCAAAGAGTAGGTGATGAACCTGCAAAGGAGTTTAGTAAGGTAGAACATAATTATCCTATGCTTAGTTTGGATAATTCTTTTAATGAAGATGACTTACATAGATTTTATAATAGAATGAAAGAGTATAGTAAAACTGAAAACCCTGAAGTTATTGTGGAACTTAAGTATGATGGGCTTGCTGTTTCTTTAAGCTATGAGTCTGGAGTTTTCGTAAGAGGAGCCACGAGAGGTAATGGTGTTATTGGAGAAGATATTACTCAAAATATAAAGGCTATTAAGTCCATTCCTCTAAAAATAAAAGAAGAGGTAGATCTAGAAGTCAGAGGAGAAGTTTTTATGCCCTATAGCTCTTTTGATGAATTAAATGAAAGAAGAGAATATTCTGGTGATAAACTTTTTGCTAATCCACGAAATGCAGCTGCAGGAACATTAAGACAGCTAGATTCGAGTATAGTTCAAAACAGAAAGTTAGACTGCTTTATGTATGATGCTATACCAAAAAACAGATTTAATAAACACTCTGAGTTACTTGACTATCTTAAGAATATTGGATTTAAAATAAATAAGAAATATAGAGTTTGTCAAAGTATAGATGACTTATTAAAAACCGTTAATGATTTAAGTGAAATTAGAAAAAGCTTACCTTATATGATAGATGGTTTGGTTATTAAACTAAATAATATTGAGCTAAGAGATGAAATAGGTGCGACTAGCCATCATCCAAGGTGGGCTACTGCATATAAGTTTCCAGCTGAAGAAGTTACAACTCAGTTAATTGATATTAAACTAAATGTCGGAAGAACGGGTGTGATGACTCCAACAGCAATATTAAAACCTGTAGAAATTGCTGGAACTATTGTCCAAAGGGCAGCATTACATAATGAGCAATACATTATTGATAAAGATATTAGAATTGGAGACTATGTAATTGTAAAAAAAGCTGGAGATATTATTCCTCAAATTGAGCGGGTATTAAAAGATATTCGTTTTGGCGATGAAAAAGAATTCAGATATCCAAATACATGTCCATTTTTTAATAGTAAGGTAATTAAATCAGATGAGGTAGCCATTAGGTGTTCAAATATTCTATGCCCCCAAAGGTTGGAAGAGCAAATGATATATTTTGTCTCAAAATCAGCGATGGATATAAGTGGTTTAGGGGAAGCACAAATTAGAATGCTTTTTAATAATGACTTAATTAAGGATCCAGCAGACTTATATACTTTGGAGAAAGAAGATCTAGTAAAACTGGATCGAATAGGAGAGAAATCTGCATCAAATATTTTAAATGCAATAGAAAGTAGCAAGAGCAATTCTCTTGAAAAACTTATATCAGCCTTAGGCATACCTAATATAGGAAAGAGAATGGCTATTACATTAGCTCAAGATTTTACTAGCTTAGATAACTTATCAAAAGCAAGCGTAAAAGAGTTACTACAAGTTGAGGATATAGGGGAAATTGTAGCAAATGCCATAGTAGAATACTTTCAGGATGAAAAATCAAAAAAATTAATTGAAAAGTTAAAGTCTTATGGGGTAAACACTTTATATAAAGACAGATTCTCTGGTGAAAAATCTGATTTGTTAACAGATAAAGTATTTGTAATTACTGGCAGATTAGATGGTTATACCAGAAATGAACTTAAAGAAAAACTTGAGTCTTTGGGTGCAAAAGTAACTGGAGCAGTTTCTAGGAATACTGATTATCTAATAGCAGGAGAAAATGCAGGTTCAAAACTAGATAAGGCCAAAGATTTAGGTGTAAACATATTAGATGAAGAATCTTTAACTGAGTTATTAAAAAGATAGGTGAAAGGGTGAATGACTACATT
The DNA here is from genome assembly GCA_003557085.1 of Clostridia bacterium. GTDB lineage: Bacteria > Bacillota > UBA994 > PWPR01 > PWPR01 > PWPR01. The sequence continues at coordinate 5,478 of PWPR01000206.1, forward strand.
AAGTAGTATTAAATATGTCAGAGATTATTAAAAAGAAAGAAAGATATGCTTTCTTAATAGAAGAACTAACAAGTTTAGAAGTTAAATTGAGTTTGCATCTGGAAGATAATCCTAGTGGAGATAATAGTGTTCAAAAGAATATTTTGGAAAAGGATATAGCTGCTATTAAAGAAGAACTAGATGAGCTATCTGATATTAATGCACAATTCAAAGATTTTATTAAAGAAAATGAAGAGAAACTTAAGTACAATAGAGAATATAAGGATTATTTTAGCGGAATCGAAAAAGTTAATGAAGAATTAAATAGTAAAATTAAGAAGTTGAAAGATCTTTTGGAATCCCAAAAGAGTCTGCAAGATGACTTTGAGGAGTTTCTAAAAAATGGAAACATTAGTAAAGAAAAACTAAACAATAAAGTTAATATTTTCAAAGAAGCAATTAGCAAGGTTAGTTCATTTGAGATTAGTGATGGTTTTAAGGAGCTAAAAGAGGATGATTTAGAAAATTGGCAATCATTTCAACACTTATTAGATACAAAAGAAGAAATTGATGAAATAATCAATAATCTAATCGGTCAAAAAATGGAGCTGAATAAACTAAAGGAAGAATTCATATTAGAAAAAATGGAAGAGTAGCTTAAAAGCTACTCTTAAAACTTTAAAGTAAGCGAAATTCTATTTTTTTCTTTATCTAATTTAATAATCTTAACTTCTACTTGATCTCCAATGGATAAGACATCATTAGGATGTTTAATATAACTATCACTCATTTCACTTATATGAATTAGTCCATCTTGTTTAACACCAATATCAACAAAAGCACCAAAATCAATTACGTTTCTTACTATACCTTTAACTATTAGGCCTTCATAAAGCATGTCAAAAGTAGTAATTTCTTTATTGAATATCGGTGTTGGCATATCTTCTCGAGGATCATGTCCTGGTCTTTTTAACTCAGTGATAATATCCTTTACAGTAGGAAGGCCAGCTCTTAAATTTTTAGATATATCAAGAGCTTTATTTAGATCTAGGCTGTTTTGCCAATCCTTAGAATTCCCTATTTCATTAATATCAACCTGAAATTCATTTAATATCTGATAAGCTAAATCATATGACTCAGGGTGTATGCGTGTATTATCAAGAAACTCGCTGCCATCTCTAACCCTCAAGAATCCAGCACATTGCTCAAAGGTTTTTGCTCCAAGTCGAGTTACTTCAATTAACTCGTTTCTTGAGCTGAATCCTTTATTTTTTTCTCTATACTTAACAATGTTATTTGCTACACTTGTACTTATACCAGCTATATACTTAAGCAAAGAGGCGGAAGCTGTATTTAAATCAACACCCACACTATTTACACAGGATACAACAATTTGCTCTAAAGCATTACCTAACATATTTTGGTTCACATCATGCTGATACATTCCTACGCCAATGGACTTAGGATCAATCTTAACTAGTTCAGCTAATGGGTCAAGCACTCTTCTTGCTATAGAAACAGCCCCTCTTATTGAAACATCTAGTTTGGGGAATTCTTTTCTTGCTAGTTCGGATGCTGAATACACAGATGCTCCAGCTTCATCTACAATCAGATAAGATATTTCCTTATATTCTGCCAAGATATCTGCAACCATAGCTTCAGTTTCTCTGCTTGCTGTACCATTTCCAATGGCTACCAACTTAACTCCATTCTCCTTAATTAATTTCTCTATGATAGCTTTTGATCTTTCAAGCTGATTTTGAGGCTGATGAGGATAAATTGTTTCAGTGCTAAGTAAGGTGCCATTTTTGTCAATTACAGCTATTTTACAACCAGTTCTATAGGCGGGATCTATTGCTAGAATGTTTAAATCAGCTATAGGGGGTTGCATAAGTAGATCATATAAGTTCTTCTTAAAATTATCAATAGCTTTTTCTTCGGCTTGTTCTGTAAGTGTTCTTCTTATTTCTCTTTCAATTGATGGTTTTATATAGCGTTTATAGGCATTATCAATAGAATCAATCATAAACTCTTTTGTCTGTATAGAACCTGTTTCTTTAAGAAAGTCTCTTTGCATTCTCTTAATTATACTATCTTCTGGTGCAACTAGGCTAACATTTAGTATTTCTTCTTTTTCAGCTCTATTGATAGCTAACACTCTATGCGAAGGAATACTAGAAACTTTTTGGCTAAAGTCCATATATTGTTCATATTGTTTCGAATTATCTGTAATAGACTCAGTTTGAATTTCTCCATATCCAAGTGTTAATGATCTTACAACTTTTCTTGTAGATAAATCTTCATTTATTCTGGCAATAATAATATTTTTTGCACCATCTAAAGCAAGATCAGTTGTTTCAACTTCATCATTCAAATACTCTTGAGCTAATTCTTCTAAGGATATATTTGACTCTTGATTAAATATAATATCCGCTAAGGGTTCTAGCCCTTGTTCCTTTGCTACATCAGCTAAGGTGCGCCTTTTAGACTTATATGGTAAATAAATATCTTCAAGCTCCTGTAGTGTACTTGCTTCTTCTAAGTTTCTCTCAATTTCCTCAGTTAAAGCTCCTTTGTCTGCAATAGTGTTTTTAATTGATTCTCGCCTTTCAACAAATTTAGTTAGATACTCATGTTTATCTTTTATATGATAGATTTGTTCATCTAACATGTTTCCAGTAATCTCTTTTCTATAACGAGCAATAAATGGTACTGTATTGCCTTCTTCAAGAAGAGATAAAACTGATTGTATATGCTCTTGCTTAATTTTGAGTTCTTGTGAAATTTTCTTAATAATATCCATAGCTTTTGTGTAAACTAATAAGTAGCTTACACACTCCTTTCTAACTAGTATTATTTCATTTAATTATCATAACACTACCGATATACTTGTGCAAAGTAGATGTATAAACAAATAGTTTATGATATTATTAAAGTGGAGGATAACATGGAAATTAGGATAGAAAAATACAAAAGGGAAGATTTTAGTCAATTAGTTAAGGTAATTGAGTTTGTGCTAGATGAGTATGGATTTGAGTTTGGAGTTGGAGATTTAAAAAAAGATCTTACAGCACTTAGTGAAGAGAATGCTTACAGGGATGCTAAAGAGGGATTCTGGATTGCAAAAGATGGTGAAAACGTTATAGGTTCAGTTGCTATCAGAGCTAGAGAGGATGATTTAGCCGAGCTTAAAAGATTTTACTTATTACCTGTATACAGAGGCTTAGGTATTGGAAGTAGATTGTATGAAGTTGCTGAAGAGTTTGCTATCAAAAATGGTTATGAAGGAATATGGTTGGAATCATCAAGAAGATTTAAATTGGCATCAAAGCTGTACTTGAAGAAAGGCTTTAGATTACTTGAAGAACTAGATAATGATTGGGAAGATAATATATATGAGAAAGTTTTTAGAAAGGATTAGATCATGAATTTAAAAAAGAAT
>PWPR01000160.1 GCA_003557085.1 Clostridia bacterium
CATATTAGAAATACTTCTAAGTGATACTGCTGCTTTGAACATATCAGTTTGACCAACTATCCAATTAGCTAAGTAACCGCCATAGCTACCACCAGTGACTCCTAGTCTATCCTCATCTACCCAATCAAAATTTTCTACAGCATATTTTGTACCAGCTACTACATCATCATAATCATGTCCACCCCAGTCACCTATAACGCCATTGGTAAACTCTTCACCATAAGTTCTAGAACCACGTGGATTAGTATAAAGTACACCATAACCCATTGATGATAGTAGATAGAACTCATGATAGAATGTCCATCCATAAGCTGCTGCTGGACCGCCATGAATCTCAAGGACTACTGGATATTTCTTACCTTCTTCTTTATTAAGTGGCTCAAGTAACCATCCTTCTACATCCCAATCTTTAGCACTCTTATATGTAAAGTTATGTACTGGTGCAAAATCAAACTGAGCTAAGAAATCATCATTGACTCCTGTCATTTTTGTTTGCTTACCATTTAGGAAGGTATAGATTTCAGGTGATTGGGTCAATGTTTCAGCTACATAAGCAAGCTTTAACTTACCTTCAACTTCAATTGCATCAAATGAAGATATACCATGCTTAAAGTTAGTTATTTCACTTACTTTACCTTCTAGATCTACTTCTACCATCTTAGATGTTCCTTTGTCACCAATTCTAAATATGATAGCACTAGAATCACTCTTCCAAATTGGATCGTTATTGCCACCACCATATCTAACATCTGATCCAGGACCACTATTTATAGATCTATCAAAATCAAAAGTCAGATTAACCACATCACCTGTTTCTGTTTTGATTATCCAAACATTTTGGTTAGCAGCATGATTTTCATCTTGATCGTGACCTACAAAAGCAATATATTTACCGCAAGGAGAATATACTGGAGAAGCTGCAGGACCATTATGGTCAGTTAACTTCTTAGTTTCTTTAGTCTCTATATTAACTTTAAATATATCAGACCATAAATTAGTCTCATCTTCATGTCTTGTTGAAACAAAAGCTATGTCTTTTGACTCTTTGCACCATGTTGGGTTGCTATCATCAAACTTTGTATTAGTAATTTGCTCAACTTCACCTGATTTTACATCTACTATCCATATATGATTTTTACGCTTATCTGTAAAATAACCTTGGCCATTAAACTTATATCTTAAATCTGTAAAATGCATTCTATCTGTGTTTTTAATTTCTTCTTTCTTCTTAGGGTCTTTAGCAACAAATGCAATATACTTGCTATTTGGTGACCATGTAATGCTCCCAGCTGGAAAATCTACTAGTACTTTTGCTTCTCCTCCATCTACAGGGAGTAAGTATACTTTGTTCTGACCACTACGGTTTGACATAAATGCCATATATTTACCACATGGTGACCATCTAGGTGAAGTGTCTTTGACTAACTTGTCACTAACACTATGAGTGAGCTGTTTAACTTCTTTTTTCTCGTTTATATAATAAATTGAACTTTTATAACCGTTCTTATCTACATCAGCCTCAGATAAAACATATGCTATTCCTTTAGCATCTCTGCTAAAGCGTGGATCTGAAACAAACTTAAATTTTGCTATATCTTCTACTTGGAATTTTCTCTTTGTCATAATAAAACCTCCATTAACTATTTCTTGTAACTTGCTTTATTACGCTCAAGATGGTCATTAAACCAGCCTACAATAGCGTCAAGCCTAGCAAGTCTACGCTTTGGTACACCTGAGCGTGATAATTCATGATGCTCTTTTGGGAATCTCAAAAATTCAGTTTTTCTTCCTAAACGCTTAAGATATACAAATAATTGATCTGCTTGTTCAATTGGACATCTTATATCTTCTTCTGCATGAATAATAAGAAGAGGTGTCTTAATTTTCTCTACATATTTTATTGGAGAATGATCCCACATTTTAGCAACATTATCCCAAGGTGTTGTTCCAACTTCACTCTCTCCAAAGAAATATCCAATATCAGAAACACCATAGAAACTGAGCCAATTAGAAATACTTCTTAAGGTAACAGCAGCTTTAAATCTATTGGTATGTCCTACTGCCCAGTTAGTCATAAATCCACCATAACTACCACCTGTTATTCCCATGTTATCTTTATCAACATAAGGAAGGGTTTCTGCATAGTCAATAGCACTCATAATATCAGCATAATCGCCTCCACCATAATCGCCTCTAACAGCGTCTGCAAACTCTTGACCATAACCTTGCGAGCCACGTGGGTTAATATATATCATGACATAACCTTCTGAATTAAGTAGCTGGAACTCATAGAAGAAGCATGGCGTAAACATAGAGTGAGGTCCACCATGAACATTAATTACAAGTGGATACTTTTCACCTTCTACAAAGCCATAAGGTTTTTGGATCCAGCCTTGAATATCTACATTATCAATGCCTTTAATCCAAAACTCCTCTGGCTTTGAAATAAAGCATTCATCTAAAAGCTCTTTATTTACTTCTGTTATGCGATTAGCTTCGCCACTATCTAAATCAATTGTAGCTAAATCGCCAGGATAATCTAAGCCACTCATCATCACAACTGCCATATTACCAGCTATGCTGTAGTTATTGATCTGCATAAAATCCTTAGTTACTTGCTTAATCTCTCCAGTTGCTCTTGTCACCTTATATAAATGAGTTTGGCCATGATGGCTTATTGTAATATAGATAAATTGGTTACAATCAGAGAAAACTGGCCCTAGAATTGGAGCACCAAGCTTCATATCAAGCCCAGCTGTAATTCCTACATTCTTATCAACATTTTTTAGTAAGTCTTTCATTTCTAAAGTTGCAGTGTTGAGTAAGTAAAGAGTATTACTTGTAGCACTGTCATATTCTAGTTCATTACCATAAAAGGCAATCCATTTACCATCTGAAGAGTATTGTGGATAACCAAAAGATCCTGTTGGTTTGGTTAGTTTCTTTACTTCCTTATCATGCAGTCCTACATAGAATAAATCTCTTATTCTTGGATTAGCGTCTTCATCTGCTTCACGATTAGATGTAAATACTAAACCTTTAGAATTAGGATGCCATACTGGAATACTTTCATTACGTTTTCCTTCAGTTATTTGCTTAATCCTGCCTGATTTAAAGCACTTAACAAAAATATGAACATTCTTCTCGCCAAGTAGTCCAACTCCTGGCAAACCATTCATTTTGAATTTTAATCTGTCAATTTTTCTTACTGTATCATGTTGTTCTTTTATCTCTTTATCTCTATCATCTTCTTCAAGTTTCAACAAGTCATCTACAGTCTGTCCAGCTAAACTCGGTGCTGTGAAAGCTAGCTTCTGCCCACATGGTGACCAAACAGCTTCATTTATACCATATCTAAATTGTGCCACTGGTACTGCTTCTCCTCCATCTATTGGCATAACGTATAATTGGTTCTTTCCACTTCTTTTGGAAATAAACGCAACCCTTGTACCATCTGGAGAAATCCTTGGTAATTTATCACTTTTACCATAAGTAAACTGCTTCTCCTCACCACTTGCTAGATCTCTTAAGATAATATTTGAGAGATACTTTTCCTTTTCTGGTGTGCTTGCAACATAAACTAAAGTTTTCTTATCATGAGACAATTGTGGATCCATGACAAATTTGAACTTCATTAAATCTTCAGTCTTAAACTGTCTTTTACTCATATTACTTCCCCTCCATATTGATTTACTAACAATATATATTTCTCTATAAGATAGCAATACCCTGCAAATATTCTTGAGTTTATCGAAATTTTTTCTATAAAGCCCAAGACTCACTTATAGTTAAGCAATTTATACACTATCTAAAGCTAATTCATATAATTATTTAAGACTTCCCTAACATTAACAATAACGAGATAGGTTAAAATAAAAAATAGATAATTCTCCCTTCAAAAATTTTTATACTCCACTTCTTAAGGGGCAGCTACAGCTGCCCTGATTTCTTTTGACATATTTATGTCACAAACAAGGTATACCATAGGATTAGGAGGTGTAACTATCAAAAAACTATTCCTAGTACTAATTATAATTTTAGGACTTACTATTTTTAGCCTAAGTTACAGTCCAGATCAAGATAATGAAGTTATAATCTTGACTTATCATCAAATTAGTGATGATTATGAGTATGCAAAAGACCATCCAAGTGTAATTTATCAAAAAGATTTTTATCAACAGATGAAATATTTAAGTGAAGAGAATTATCAGACTCTCTCTTTAAGTGAGTTTTATGATTACTATCTAAAAGAATACTTTCCTGATAAATCTGTAATGATTACTTTTGATGATGGCTACTTATGCTTTTATCTTCATGCATATCCTATCTTAAATGACTTTGGCTTAAGCTCAGTGGTATTTCCCATAGTCTCACATAGAAATGATTTACAGCGCTATCCTCTCCATAATGAGCATCTATCATTTCATCATTTAAGATTAATGGATAATGTATCCTATGGTTCACATACTTATGATTTGCACTTTATTGATGACAAGAAAGCTCTAGAGCAAAATGAAGATGAGTCATTTATAGATTATCAAAGCAGAGTTGTAGATGATTTATTATTATCAAGACTCTTACTGGAAAGACAAACAGACCAAAAGATTAACTCTTTGGCCTGGCCTTATGGTTTTTATAACGATGAACTGATTGACTTTGCTAAAAAAGCAGGTTTTGATTTGCTTTTTACTCTTGATGAAAGTAGCTTTACTCCCAAGATGTGCCTTAGTGCTATACCACGGTTTAATATAACTGAGCAAAGTTTAAATGACTTTATCAATATTCTTAATTAAAGTTGATATTTTTCTTTAATCCGCCCAAATCTTGAGATAAAGGAATCATAAAATAAGTATATCAAAAGAAAGTTTGTTATAGCATGCATAATATCAAAATATAAACTGGCTGCAAAAGAAGCTAAAACAGTTTCTAAAACTAAAGGTCTAACAAAGCCAACTAAGAACCACATGTCCATCAGCCAGCCATAAATAATACCCCAAAAAGCTCCGTATATGGCAAGAGGGAGCTTTTTTCCTTTTGATTTACTAAGATAAGCAGCAAAGTATCCCATACTACCCCAGCCAAGCATCTGCCAGGGAGTCCAAGGGCCTTGTCCTAAGATCATGTTAGAAACTATAGCTGTCATAGCACCACATAAAAGTCCCATATCTGCCCCAAAGGTATAGCCTGTTAAAATTATTATCGCTGACACTGGTTGGACACTCGGAATAGCAGCAAAAGGAAGTCTTGAAACAGAAGCTATAGCTATTATCAATGCTGCCATAACAATATTTCTACTATCAAGTTTTTTCTTTTCGAACTTACTAAACTGAGGAGCCAGCATTAAAATAATAACTGTAAAAGAAACAAGTAAATAATATCTTTCTAGTCTTAAATAAGAAGTTATTATAATCAGAGCAGAAGCAAGTAACCACATTACTAGTTTTATTGATTTTTCCATTTTAAGACATCCTTAGAACTAATACATCTAGGTTCAATTCTTTTCAGAGCTAAGTTAATATTTGTCGTATAATAATTATTATCAGCTAAAAATTCTCTTAAGCCACCTTGATAAATTATCTTACTGTCAAAAAGCATTATGCAGTCTTCTGTATTTTCTGCTGCAAAATCAAGGTCATGAGTAGCACATAAAATAGCTACCCCACTCTTATTAAGCTCTTTTAATATTTGAGCAAATTTATCTTTACTTTGTGGATCTAAGCCCTTAGTAGGTTCATCTAAGAGCAAGAGTTTAGGCTTATTTTGCATAGCTAAAACTATAGCTAGTTTTTGCTGTTCTCCCCCACTTAAATCAAAAGGATGGCTATCAAGTAATTTTTCTAAGTCAAATAAATCAACTAAGTATTTTGTATATTCATCCATCTCTTTTATATTAAGTTCTTCACCTACAGATTCATGACTAAAGTGAAGCACTGGGTTTTGAGCTACATAGGCAATATCTGATAAATCCTTAGCATTTTTAACCTTCTTATTCTGATATTTTATCTTGCCAGACTGTGGCTTAACAATACCTGCTAGACATTTAAGTAAAGTGCTCTTTCCAGTTGCGTTAGCCCCTAAAAGCGAAATAAATGAAGACTCATTTATTACTAAATCCATGTCCTTTAAGACGTATCCTTCATGATAATCATAGGCAAAAGATAAGTTTTTAGCACTCATTAACTCTTTACTTGCTATGCTTGTTCTAGAAATTTCTCCAAACTTATCAAGCTTTTTATCAGCAAGTAATAGTCTAGCTTCTTTAACTGTTAAGGGTACCTTTATACCATTTATCAGTTCATCTAAAACAGCAATCTTAGGTAGATATTCCCTAAGTGATTTATCTTGACTTGCCGCTTTAGCAAACTGAGTGACATCAGCACAAAAAGAGATCTCTCCATTCTCTAGCATTATTACTTTATCAGCATAGCTGATTACTTCATCAAGCCTATGCTCACTCATAATAATGGTTAGGCCTAATTCTTGATTTAAGAGATGAATCATCTTAATAAATTCTTTAGCAGCTAAAGGGTCAAGCCGCGAAGTTGGCTCATCAAAAATTAGAACATTTGGTCTCAGAGCTAGGACAGAACAAAGATTTATTAACTGCTTTTGACCTCCTGAGAGAGTCATGATTTTTTTATTTATAATATCATCAATTCCAAAATATGTTGCTAATTCTGCTAATCTTACTCTGATTTTCTCACTTTCCATAGCAATATTTTCTAAAGAAAAAGCTATCTCATCACCTACTCTATCCATAACTATTTGAGCCTCTGGATCTTGATAAACCATTCCTACTTCGCTAATAGCGTTTAACTTGGGTATCTCAGAAAACTCTTTACCTAAATACTTCACACTGCCACTAGTCTTTCCACCTTTTAAGGTATCTTTGTTTAAGTGATGCAAAAGTGTAGTTTTCCCAGAACCAGAAGGTCCACAAACTAAGATAAAATCACCTTGATTTACTTCAAAGCTAATATCTCTTAGGGCAGCACTATGCTGCCTAGGGTATTTATATGTAAGCTTATCAATTACAAATTGCGCCATTTTAATCTTTCCTTTTCATCAATAAAGAAGGGTAATGAGCTAATCAGAGCTATTGCTAGATATGCTAAAAAGTTCTGCCTATCAACTACTAGAGGTGTCATTTTTGGATAAATCTCAAAGCTAATTAACCCTCTAATTAAATAAAAGCTGATAATAAAACTAAGGACAAACATTAATACTAAGAACAGATAGTCTTTAGCTCTCCATTTAAAATAGAGATAACTTGTTCTTTTTTTTAAGCCATAGCCGCGTGATTCCATCGAATCAGCAGTTATGATGGCTTCTTCAAAAGACCAAGTAAAAATCACCCCTATAATCTCACCCCACAGCTTGATTCTTTGCTTAAGCTTCTTAGTACTTTTAGTTAAAGATCTAATTTCAAAAAGTTCTTTTAGTCGTTTTTGAATCAGCGGGATGTATCTCAGAGCCATATTTATTAAAAAAGCTGATTTTGGACCAAACCTTCCTATAGCATAGATAAAGCTATGACTATCGATAGTTTCATTGAAAATTTGGAATAAGATAATAATTGTTATAAAAGTCATCGCCATTACAAGACCATAAATTACAGCTTCTAGGGTAAAATATCTATTCAATAGTGTGAAAAGAATAGTCTGTCCCCTTTGATTGAAGATAGGATTAATAAGTGTTAATACTAAGGATAGTAAAAGATAAAACCTCAACCCTTTTCTAAACTCTAAAAAGCCCTTTAATCTTATTAAGTAAAGAGATAGGGCTATTAGGTATAATAATAATATTAAAGGATGAGGGGTTAGCATGATAAAGGTCAGAAGGAGTAAAAAATATATCATTTTTACTATTGGATGGATATCTATAAATCCAAATCTCATGCTAAACCCTCCCCCTTATTTAATCATAAAAATCATTACCAAGTTCTTTAGTATAACGTAGCCTGACATTATCACCTTGATTAATCTCTAAAACACCAATACTTCTTTGAGGTATTTCACCATTGAGTTGAATCATCCAGCCACTAAGCGGACCATAATCAAATTCATAATAATCATTAATCCCCTTAAGGTAAGCTGTTCTACCTGAGCCCATTAGATCAATTCTGAGATCTTCTTTGTCTGCAATAGCAGTTAAGATATTAAGAGCAATCATAGAATCACCCTCCATCTCATAGCTTTCATTTTGATAAAGAATACTATCTGGTCCCTCTATACTAAAACTAATGATATATTTATTACTAATTTCCAAATCTTTAGCAGGTTCTTCTTTTACTACTTCTTCTTTAGGTGAAGTTGTCTCATCTTCTTCTAGCTCATCTTCTGTTTTCTCTATCTTGCTTTCCTCTTCTATTTCTTCAACCTCTTCTACTTCTTCTTCCTGATATTCTTCTTGCAAAGAACCGTTATCAGGCAGAACTTCTGTTTGACAAGCTAAAAGGGCAAAGCTTAAGAGGATTATTAGAATTAAAGCAATGATTTTTTTCATCAGTAAAACTACTCTCTATTTAGTCTTGTTAAAATTGCTGCTGCCATTTCTCTAGTTAAATTATCTTTAGGACTAAATTTATTATTAGCTCCTACAATAATATTATTTTCATAAACTGCTTTTACTGCACTTAAATAATTTTCATCAATTAAATCTTTATCTAAAAAGCTAATTGAATCAGCTGTGGTTAAATCAAAGATATTATATATTAGATTAGCAAATTCTTCTCTAGTAATAGCTTCATTTGGTGAAAACTCTGCTTGAAACATATTATCAAGGTATCCTAGTTTCTCAGCTGTCGTAATTACTTGATAATAAGATCGGAAGAGCA
>PWPR01000150.1 GCA_003557085.1 Clostridia bacterium
AGGTGCTTCTACCTCTTATGTTAAAACTAGTGGAATGATTACAAAGATTTTTAACAAAGAAAAAGTAGAAAAGAATGAGTACTATGCATCAAAGACCCCAAAAATTGATTGGGGTTGGATGCTGGTATTTGGTATTGTAATAGGAGCATTTATTTCATCAACTCTATCAGGTACTTTTGAGCTTATACTTGTTCCAGGTTTATGGGCTAGTGAGATATCTAATAGTGTATTCTTAAGACTTTTAGTAGCTGTTTTTGGAGGCATTTCCATGGGGATTGGTGCTAGATGGGCTGGTGGTTGTACTAGTGGCCATGGCATAAGTGGTTCCTCTCAACTTTCAATTTTGAGCTGGATAGCAGCAATTAGCTTCTTTGCAGGAGGTATTATAGCTGCTGGTCTGGTCTTTGGATTTTAGGAGGATATGAAATGGAAAATATTCAAAGAAATAAAAAATTGCAACTAATATTAGGTCTAGTCTTTGGTATCATATTTGGGTTTCTTCTACAAAAAGGTGGAGTAACTACTTATGAAGTTATAATAAATCAGTTAAGGCTTGTAGATTTCACAGTGCTGAAAATAATGTTAAGTGCAGTAGTGGTGACTATGCTTTCAATTAGTATATTATTTCCGCTAAAAATCGTTAAGTTGCATCCAAAAAGTGGCTCAATAAGAAATTCTATTATTGGAGGGTTGCTTTTTGGTATTGGATTTGGCACACTAGGTTACTGCCCTGGGACTGTAGCAGGGGCTGTAGGAAGTGGAAATATAGATGGACTAATTGGTGGAGTAGTAGGGATTATAATTGGTTCTGGAATATTTGCATCTTTTTACACAAAACTTATTAAAAGAAGGATTGTTGTAATAGACAAATATAGCAATCATACTTTTTTTAATGCAATGAAGAGACATCCTTTGTTTTATACAGTACCTTTTGCATTAGTAATGATTATTTTCATGTATTTCCTGGAGTCCTTAGGATTATAATAAAAACGACCCTTAAACATTGAGAAGATGTTTAAGGGTTTTTTTGTATATATGCTTTCATCTTTTGTTTCACTTTGCTTTTATGTTCATACATTTTGATATCAGCTTCTTGAATTAATTTTTCTATATTACTTTCTTCTAAATCAAGTTGTACTGCTCCATAGGATAATGATGCAATATTGGTATGGTTTTTAAATTCTGCATCAATTCTACTAGCTACATCGAGAGCTTTATCTTCATTACAATCTTCTAATAGAAGTAGAAACTCATCTCCACCAAATCTAAATGCATGATCTAAGCCATCTCTTGTATGTTTTTTCAGTATAGTGGCTAACTTTTTTAAGAGTTTATCACCCTCTAAATGCCCAAAAGTGTCGTTGACTTCCTTAAATGAGTTTATATCTATAGAAAGCAATGATATGGGAATTCCCAATCTTTTAGCACGATGAAACTCATCTGTAATAATCTCAAAGAAAAACCTTCTATTATATAAAGATGTCAACTCATCAGTAATTGATATTTCTTGAAGTTTCTTGTTTAGTGATTGTAATTCTAGGTTTTTCTTCTCTAGCTCTCGTCTAGTGTTTATTAACTCATTATTTAGCTTACTAACACTATCTAGGTAACTATCCTTCTCTGAAGTTCTAGCTTGAACTAAATCTCTTTCTAGTTCTCTGATTCTATTGGTTTGAATATTATTTAGCTTCAATAGCTCTTCATAGTAGCTGAGCAAATTGCTTTTCTCGCCTGAAATAATGATTACAATGTTATTGCTAAAAATAGCTCCTGATAAAAAAACAGTAATAATCTCTCCTTCAAAATCCAAATTAATTTCCCACCCAGATGGATAAGATTTTCTTTTTACTTCTGCCAAAAATCTTTCTAGCTTATCACAAGAAGAGTGGTTAAAAACATCAAACAGTGTCTTTTCTGTGGTTACAAATTCTTCATGGAAAGAGGAAAAAATAATTTCTGTGATTTTTCCAGACCAATCACAGATAAAAACAGCATCTTTATTCATTGATTAACACCTCACAAGATCTAACAGCTAGTTTTGCATTGATAGCATAAGCATTAGCACCGACCTTCTTATATAAGTTAGGGTTATTATTGAAAGGTCTTCCACCAACAATAACTTTAATGTGCCTTGTGTTTTCATTATCTTTAACAATTTTTATCAATTCTTCTACCTCAGAAAGATGGCTAGCTAAAGTTGCAGAAATTGCTAAAATATCTGCATCAAATGTCTCTAGACTTTCAATTACACTTTGGTAGTGACTTTGTGCTCCAATATAATAGGTATGCCATCCATATAACTCTAAGAAGTCTGCCACCATTCGAGCTCCAATTTCATGCAACTCATTTTTAGTACATGCAATAACTGCTTTTTTATCTTCTTTTGGGGTTGAAAAAATTAGTGGATACAACTTAGACATTATAGTTTGAGTTGCTGCTGTACAATAGTGTTCCTGAGCTACAGAAATCGCATTGATTTGCCATAGTCTACCAATTTCTAGCTGTGAGGCTGCAAATACATCCAAATAAATGTCTTCCACAGAGTAATCCTTATCTAACAGTTCATCAATAAGTTTGCTGGCAGACTCTCTATCTGCATCTAACAGATAATCTGTATATTTTCTTGCGTACTTTCCAAGTATAGTATTTTCTTCTATCAAACTTTTAAGTTTACTAACTGTATTTAACTCATCTATTGCATTGTGTATGTAAGGGGTAAGGTAGTTTACTTCATCATGAGTCAACTCTTCTGATAAAGTTTCAAAAATAGCTCTAAAACTACCTTCAATCCAAATAAGAGGAAGATTCCTACTATTGAATAAGTGTTTTGTCCATCTAGCATACATGACAAATATATCTACGTCATCATAAGCAATTGCTTCAGATAGATACTGTAAATGATACTTTGTATCTTTTAAGCTATGTTCAAACTGCTTCTTGCTAATTTTCTTAAATAGATCTTGATTTTTACTAAACTGAAGATTTAATGAATCTTTTGCTAAGTCATTAATATTATCATTAATTTTATAGAAAATATCTTTGTTCAAGTGGATCACCTCATTATTTAATAGTTTAATTAATTATAGCAAATAAGTAATGAGATTAATATAAGAAGTCTTTATTGACAACAATATAAAAAAATAGTATTATACATTTGTTTAATGATAATAAGAATAAGACTTAGTATAATTAAACAAGGAGGGGGAAAATTGAACATAGGGCAAAAAATAAAGAACTTAAGGAACCAACAAGGATTAACCCAAGAAGAATTAGCAGGAAGATGCGAATTATCAAAGGGTTTTATATCACAAATCGAGAATAATCTAACTAGCCCCTCAATATCAACATTAATGGACATTTTAATGATTTTAGGAACTGATTTGCAAGATTTTTTTAGTGATAGTGTAAATAGCAGATTAGTTTACACAAAAGAAGATATTTTTATGCAAAAAAATGATGAACTTAAATCAGTAATTAGTTGGCTGATACCAGATGCTCAGAAAAATGTAATGGAACCAATGCTTGTTACGCTAGAAGCAAATGGGAGTTTAAGGGAAGTAGAACCTCATTTTGGTGATATTTTTATTTATGTTTTAAGTGGAAGAATCACATTAATTTTAGGTGATAATAAGTATGAAATTAGAGAAGGAGAAAGTACATATTTATCTAAACCTAGGAGGCATCATAGAATTAAGAATTTAAGTATAGAGAAGGCGAAATTTATATGGGTTTCATCGCCACCTCTCTATTAGATGGAGGTAAGATATGAGTGATTTATTAGTAAGCTTAGAGAATATATCTAAAAAGTTTGATGATAACTTAGTAGTAGATGGCATCAACTTAGATGTCAAACGAAATCAGCTTATAACTCTTTTGGGACCAAGCGGTTGTGGAAAAACTACTATTTTGCGTATGATTGCAGGATTTGAGGATGTTACAGAAGGAACAATTTATTTTGAGGGAAAAGATATTGGTAATATACCAGCTCACTTAAGGGAAATAAATACAGTTTTCCAAAATTATGCTCTCTTTCCTCATTTAGATGTTTATGAGAATATTGCATTTGGACTTAGACTAAAAAAAGAAAAAGAAATCAATATTGAACAAAGAGTAACTCAAGTTCTTGAAATGGTTAAGTTAGATGGTTATGCCAGAAGGAAAGTAAATCAACTAAGTGGAGGCCAGCAGCAAAGAGTAGCATTAGCAAGAGCAATAGTAAATAGACCTAAGCTATTATTACTAGATGAGCCCTTATCTGCTTTAGATTTGAAGTTAAGACAAGAAATGCAATATGAGATTAAAGATTTACAAAACGAGTTAGGGATTACTTTTATTTTTGTAACCCATGATCAAGAAGAGGCATTAACTATGTCAGATCAAATAATAGTAATGAATCAAGGAAGAATATTACAAGTAGGTACGCCTGAAGATATTTATAATGAACCGCAGAACAGATTTGTTGCATCATTTATTGGAGAATCCAATATTGTTAAAGGAAAATATTTAGGAGATTATCAAGTAGAGATTTTAGGTGCTACTTTTGCCTGTGTTGATGACTATATTGATATTGGGGATGAAACAGAAGTAGTTATCAGGCCAGAAGACATAGAGGTTGTTGATACATCTATGGGTCAAATTAACGGGATTGTTGACGATATTGTGTTCAAAGGTGTCCATTATGAAGTATGTGTGATTGTTAAGGGAACTGAACTAATTGTACATACTCTAAATAGCCCTAAAGTGAAAGAAGAAATAGGATTGTTAATTGGACCTGAAGCGATTCACTTAATGAGGGTGGAGTAAATGGGTTACTTAGGAAAGCTTTCAAAGCCATATAAGTGGGCGATGTATCTACTAGTAGGGGTGCCTATTATAATTATGATTATGTTAGCGTTTACAAGAACCTTGGGGGTCGATTTTACTGGAGCTGAGTTTACACTGGACAATGTCACAAGGTTAAACGAGCAGGTTTATAGGCAGGCTATAAGAAACTCTCTGGTCTTATCAAGTATTGCTACCATAATTTGCTTTATTATAGGATATCCTGTGGCATATATGATAACTGGGCTAAAAGATAAGTATAAATGGTTAGTTTTAGTAATGGTAATAAGTCCAATGTGGTCAAATATGTTACTTAGAATAATAGCATGGGAACAGTTATTTAAGCCAAATAGCTTGCTAAATGCCATAGGAGTAAGTCTTGATTTATTAGGAACAAGAACAGCAATAGTCATCGGTATGGTTTCGATATACCTACCTTTCATGATTTTCCCTATTTTTACGGTATTAGATAAAATGGATAAATCATTGATTGAAGCAAGTATTGATTTAGGAGCAAGTCAAATTCAAGTTTTTACAAAAGTAATATTCCCATTGTCTCTAAGTGGAGTAGCAAGTGGAGTCATGATGACATTTTTACCAAGTGCTACGGCATTTGCTCTACCTGAAAGACTGGGCGGAGGAAGAATATTGCTGATTGGAAATGTTATCGAGAACTTATTCAAAAGAGTATACAATTACAATTTAGGAAGTTTGCTATCTATTGTGGTAATAGTTATTATTTTCGGTGCAATGAGAATAATTAATAGACAAGAAGGAGGCTTAATTATATGATGATTAAATTAGCAAAAATCATGAGATTTCCTCTGATACTTGTGACATTTTTCTTACTCTATTTCCCTATTATCATAATAGCAATACTGTCTGTTAATGAGTCTCAGTCAGCACATGCTTTTAGTGGTTTTTCACTGAAATGGTATTCTGAAATCATTACGAACACAAGCCTGAGAACTGCAATCATTAACACTTTTACTGTAGCGATAATATCAACAGCTATAAGCACTATAGTAGGTACGACTGTAGCTATTGGCATTCATGCTGGCTCAAAAAAAGAGTCAACTAAAATCTTAATGCTTAGTAATATTCCAATAATTAATCCAGACATTGTAACAGGTCTATCGTTAATGATAGTGTTTTCATTTGTTAGATTAAGATTTGGATTTCCCACCATGTTAATAGCACATATTTTTTTTAGTGTTCCTTTTGTTATATTAAGTGTTTTACCTAAACTAAGGTCACTTGACAAAGATTTATATTATGGAGCAGTAGATTTAGGTTGTACCCCAATTCAAGCAGTTTTTAAAGTAATAATACCAGCAATAAAAGCAGGTATTATTACAGGGGCTTTAATCGCTTTTACAATGAGTATTGATGATTTTGTAATTAGTTATTTTACTACTGGAAGTGGATTCTCAAACTTTTCAATTTGGCTTTACGCACGATTAGGAAGAAGGACATTTTCTCCTGCAGCTTATGCATATAATACATTAATTATTATGGTTACATTTGTCACAATTTTGACAATGAATATAAAAAGTTATAAAAAAAGAGAGGAATAAGATTTAATGAAAAAAATAAGCATTTTATTAGTTTTAGTTTTACTAACTATCAGTTTAGTTGCTTGCCAAGACAAAACCACTATGTATGTTCTAAATTGGGGAGATTACATTAATGAAGAAGTTGTAGATGCATTTATGAAAGAGAATAATATTAATGTAGTCATCGAAGAGGTAGATTCTAATGAAGCAATGTATGAAAAAATAAGATCAGGGAATACCAAATATGATGTAGCGGTTCCAAGTGATTATATGATCCAGAGACTAATTTCAGAAGGTTTACTAAACAAGTTGGATCAAAGTAGAATTCATGATTATCAAGAGGGAATGTTTGAACCAGCAGTATATCAACTAATGGAAGATGCTGGCATAAATGAATATGCAATACCTTATTTTTATGGTTCTATAGGTATAATGTACAGAAATGAAGTAGAAGATTATGTTTTGGAGCATGGTTTTGGAGTGTTGTTTGATAAAGATCTGTTGCCAGAAGGCTCCAGAGTGGGCATGTATAATTCTAGTCGAGACTCAGTGGCTGCAGCTTTGCTTCATTTAGGATATGATGTAAATACTACTGACACTACAAAACTTAATGAAGCAGAAGCACTACTTGCGGATATGGACTATTCTATTTGGGGAGACGACAATTTAAAAAATGAGATAGTCGCAGGCAATCTTGACGTTGCACTAGTATACTCAGGGGACTATTTTGATATTTTGTATATTGTTATGGATGAAGGACGTGATGTTGAGTTTGGCTATATGACTCCTAGCTATACGAACATTTGGGTTGATGCTATGGTTATTCCAACTTTATCAGAGAATACTTATCAAGCTCATTTATTCATCAATTATTTCTTGCAGTTTGACAATGCTATGGAAAATGTAGAATATGTAGGATACACCCCAGTTATTACAGGGGTATATGAAGCTATGAAAGAAGATGAAGATTGGGATGATATAACTGGTAATATTTATTTCAGAGACATATATTATCAAGATGGTTTCATAGGTCAAATGTATAAACATATCTCATTAGAACATTACCAGATGCTTGAGGACATCATGATGAGAGCGAAAATGGACTAATCTTGTTACAGTTTTAGGGTGTAGATTTAAATCTACTCCCTTTTTATTTGGTAAAGTATAGCATTATATAATATATTTTAAGTATAATGTTATAAACAAGCTAAATGGAGGTGCTATAAATGCAGTTTAATATAAGCAATCAAGAGAAGCTAAAAGAAATAGTCAGCTTCTATCAAGATATAATTGACTTTTTAGTATTGGATATTTTCTTTTTAAAGAAAAGTACTCAAGGAGAAGTTCTATTTGTCTTTAATGAAGGAGCTATATCTAAGAAAATTGATATGCCTACAAATATAGTAGGAGAACGTTCTGCTTATGAGCAAGTTGGTGAGGAGTATGCAAACAAGCTAACTAAATACTATCAGAGAGCTTTTAATGGAGAGACAGTGAGGTATAAGGTTAGAATGAAAGGTATAACATTTAATACAATTTTGATGCCATGCCCCTTAGAGACCAATAAGGATTTTGTTATTGGAATTTCGCAAGAAGTAACTGAAGTTGATAAGTTAAAAGCTAAGATAAGAGATGTTACTAGGGAGCTCAGTGCTATTAAGCAAAGAGATAGTTTGGTAGATGTATACAATAGATCTGCTATGAAGAGAATTGTTATGAATGAAAACGACAAAATGTTGAAAGAATCAAACAGTAAACTTGCATTAATACTATTAGATATTGATAGATTAGGACATATAAATGATTTGCATGGTCATTCTGTAGGAGACAATGTTTTAGTTGAAGTCGGTGAACAATGTAGTAATATTATTAGATCTTCTGATTATCTTGGTAGATGGTTAGGTGGTCAGTTCTTAATAGTTTCTCCAAAAACCAGTGTGGAGGGCGTAGGTCATTTAGCTGAAAGGTTAAGGAAGAAAATATCAGAACATCATTTTAACAAGAATATTCGGATTACAGCAAGCTTAGGAGTAGTAGTGT
Organism: Clostridia bacterium; assembly: GCA_003557085.1. GTDB lineage: Bacteria > Bacillota > UBA994 > PWPR01 > PWPR01 > PWPR01. Next base: position 8,418 of record PWPR01000150.1, read on the forward strand.
TTGGTACAAAAAAGAATATGGATCATATTATATGGAGTGTTGAGAAGGCTATGTATAAAGCTAAAAGGCTTGGTAAAAATAATGTAGTAATAGAAAATATCACATAAAGAAGTTGGTGTTTAATTGAAGGAAAAATACATTTTGTACTGGATGCAACAAGCTCAAAGATTTGAGGATAATGATGCACTTTATAAAGCGACAATAAAAGCAAATGATTTAAAAGTAAAAGTTAAGGTTGTCTTCTGTTTGATTGATAATTATCCAGATGCCAATTATAGACATTACAAATTTATGTTAGAGGGTTTATCAGAGTTAGAGAGAAGACTCATAGAAAATGGATATGAGTTTGAACTAG
>PWPR01000151.1 GCA_003557085.1 Clostridia bacterium
AATGGACCACCATGAGAAGTGGATTGGCTCCTCTAGAAGATACATCAATACTGACAACGACTAATTCACTAAATTCATTGTATCTGATTTTACACAATATTATGGACTTGACTATCTACTCTTGGAGGTATTTTTTAGTTTATTGTTGTTACAATGAAATAAAGGTTTTTAAGATAGTATAAACTGTGATAAAATAATTAGTTGAGAGAAACTAATTGTAAACCAAGCTAAAGGGGGTTTTGAGATTGCAATCATATCTAATTACTGACGTAGGTAGTACTACAACAAAAGCAATCTTAATAGGCGAAAAAAATGGGGAGTATCGCTTGATAGATAGGGCTGAGTCACCTACTACTGTAGAAGAACCATTTGAAGATGTTAATATAGGTGTTAAACATGCAATTGAAAAACTAGGAAGAATAATAGATAAAAATTTGCTAGGAGAAGATCAGTTAACAATTGATGGGATTGATTATTTCACATCCAGTAGTGCAGGTGGAGGATTACAAGTATTAGTAATAGGCCTATATAGTAAAGTTACAGCAGCAAGCGCTAGTAGGGCAGCTTTGGGAGCTGGTGCAATATTGCTTGATACCATCTCTACAGATGATGTAAGACCAATATATGAGAAAATTGATGCTCTACGTAAAGCTAGACCAGATATGGTGCTTTTAACAGGCGGAATTGATGGAGGAAGTGTTGACTTTGCCTTAGAGTTTGCTGATATCATAAACTCAGCTAATCCAAAACCTCGATTTGGAGACGATATAAAACTACCAGTTATATATGCAGGAAATAAAGATGCTGCTGAACTAGTAGAGGATACCCTGTCTGACAATTATGAGTTGCATGTAGTGCCTAATTTAAGGCCTACTATGAATAGTGAAAATTTAGCACCTGCTAGAGATCAAATTCATGAGCTTTTCTTAAGCCATGTAATGCAGCAAGCTCCAGGGTATAAGCAATTGAGTCAAGCAGCTGTTGCTGATATTGTTCCAACTCCAAAAGCAGTCGGCAAAATAATGACGATTTTAGCGCAAAGAGAGAAGATGAATATAATTGGAATGGATATTGGTGGTGCTACTACAGATGTCTTTTCTGTAATAAATGAAGAGTTTCATAGAACAGTAAGTGCAAACATGGGGATGTCATATAGCATTGGAAATGTGATTGAGCAATCTGGTTTAGAAAGAGTTAAAAGATGGTTGCCTTTTGAGATCAGTGATTGTGAGTTAAGTGACATGATTGCAACAAAAATGCTGTTCCCAACCACCTTGCCGGTTTCTCTTAAAGAACTAATGGTAGAACAGGCTGTGGCGAGAGAAGCATTAAGAATTTCAATCCAACATCATCACGATTTGATTACCTCCCTACCTAAAGAAGAAAGTGGCTTGAGAGCTTTCATGAAAAGTGAAGAAAGCAGAGTTAAAGAGTTTACAAAGTCTGAAAGCATGGTAGATATGAAGGAGATTGGACTTATTATTGGTAGTGGTGGGGTGCTTTCGCACGCACCAAGAAGAGAACAAGCAGCACTCATGTTGATAGATTCAGCCGAACTTTTAGGGATGACAAGCTTAGCAGTTGACAGTATATTTATGATGCCTCATTTAGGTGTTTTATCGCAGCATCACCCAGATACTGCTCTGCATGTTTTATTAAAAGACTGCTTTATTCCTTTGGGCACAGTTATTAGTGGAGCTGGGGAACTAAAGAAAGGTGATAAAGCAATCAATGTAAAAGGTGTGCTTGGAAGAAAAGAAGTTGATGAAAACATACCAGCTGGGAGTTTAATGTTTTACGACTTAGCAGAAAATGAAGAAGCAAGTATTACAGTCACTCCAGTTGGCAAAGTAGATATTGGTGATGGGCCAGGAAGTACACGAAAGTTTGAATTTACTGGTGGTGCTTCAGGTTTGATTATTGATATGAGACACACAGTTACTAAAGATGTTTTTGATATAAACGAACTAGCAGAATGGCTAATTGAATCAAGGGCATTTACTCAAGAAGAGTTAGATACTGTTAGGAGGGATATTTAATGAAATATGTTAAGTTGCAAAGAGATAGAATCCTTCCATATCCTGGCGAAATTTTAGTAAGAGTAGGCGATTTTGTTGGTAGTGATGAAATAGTTGCTAAACTAGATTATGTGCCAGGCAAGGTATATAAGATACCTGTAGCAAGTAACTTATCTCTTCAGTATGATAAGTTAGCAGATGCAGTAATTGTTGAAGAAGGACAACATGTTCAAAAAGGAGATATTATAGCTATAAATAATGTCTTTTATGAACCATTTGTAAGTATTTCTCCTGTAGAAGGTGTAGTTGGGATAATATCTAAATACTTAGGTATGCTATATATCAGAGATTATATTCCACTAGATAGCGATGTAGAAGATGATGTAATATATGATCTTAATGAAATGTTTCCAGACCAGACAGCAAACTTTTTAAAACAAAAGATTTTGGTAAAGCCTGGAAATATGTTGAGTCCATCGCAAATTATTTTTCAGCTTAACAGAAGTACAAGAATTATAAATAACGTTTATGGAAAAGTTACTTCAATAGAAAATAATAAAATAGTAATTTCTACAATTAAAATAAATAGCGATCTACTTGCGTATCTTCCTGGAAAAGTAATTAAAACAAATGAGAAAGATGCACTAACTATTGAAGGGCAAGTATATCAGCTTCAAGGCGCTTATGGTTTAGGGTCGGAAAGACAAGGAGATTTAAAGGTAATTAATCAAAAAGATAAGGTAAGTGAGAATGATATAACTAAGGAGTTAAGAAATATGATTCTCTATATACCTAATGGAATAACTTTAGAAGGTTTAAAGAAGGCAAATGAAATTAATGTTAGAGGTGTTATTACAAATAGTATGCCCTTCTTAGATGTTAAAGAATTTGCAGGTGTTGATTTTGTACCAGGGATAACTGGAAATGAAACAATTAACACAGCTTTAATTCTGGTTAAAGGATTTATTGATCAACCAATTGAACATGAGATAACAGACTTTATCACTAAATACGATGGGCAGTGGGTTGTAATGCGAGGAACCACTCATATAAGGGCTGGTGCGATACGACCTGAACTATTTTTATGTCCGCAAACTGAAGAAATTCAGACCTTTGAAAATTTAGATGATGAAGTGCAAGAAGGCAAGGTAGTTGAAGTTAAAAGAAGTGGAAAACTTCATGGTAAAAAAGGCAAGCTGCTTAAAATTCATAGTAAACCTTATGAGCTTTCCTCCTTGATCAGAGTACTTGTCGCAACAGTTGAAATTGATGGAAAAGAGCATATTGTTCCATTAACTAATATAGTACCAGCAGGGAGGTTAGAGTAATGAATAGCCTTAGAGTTGTTTTTAAATGCCTAGATGCACGAGCTGCTATAGAGAAGTATGATGGGCCTTTGTATAATGCTTTATTCTCTAGAGTTATCGAGTTTATGTGCAAATGGCAAACAGGTAGTAAAGAAGATTTTGAAACTGTAGAAGAGTGGCTATTGTTAAATAATATAGCAGCAATAAAAGATGGAGATATTTATCCTAAAGTACCTTTGTTAACTGTTGATGTAGCTAAAAAAATGCAAGAAGAAATTTTAAACGAGTTGCCTAAGGACTTTTCTGGTTCAAAGTATGTAAAAGAAATAGTTGAGAAAAGTGATAATTGGGAGGAAATTGGGCATAATTTTGTTTCACAAGTATTACTTGGAGGATTATTATTTAACGCGTGGATGAGAAAAAGTGATAATCCGAGTGAGCCAGTTGCTCTAATAGTAACAGACCTTGATCATAGTCCTGTGTTTATTCCAGGTTTAGTACCATTGACGGGGAATGAGATTATTTCATACTTGCAGACTAATCAATTTGGTCACCCTGATACACTATATGACATATTTACAAGTAGGGCAGTTAGAAAGTCTCTTGAATCTATTAATCATGACTATACATTTAATGCAGTTGATAATACTTTGGTTTTATTCAATAAACTTAAGATGTATAAAAACAAGACAGTTAGAAATAACCCAATACCTTATATTAGTTTGCCGAAAATTAATTATCCATATGTTAAAGGTTTCAGAAAAGAACTAAGCAAGTTGAGTGATAACTTTTTTAGTCAAATTGAGATATTAGATAAAGTAGCTAAGGAGTTTTATAATAATAGACCAGAGATTCTTAAAATGATAGATTATTGTAATTACAGAAATATGGTTTTTTATGTATATAATTATTGCTTAGTAGATGATTATCTTGAGAAGAACCTTTTAGTAACCACTAGGCTAGCTAAAGACACTAAGTCTAAAAGCAGTAGTCCTAAATGGAAGATGAGTTAAGGAGGAGTGAAAGTGAGCCTATTTAATAAAATCAAAGAAGCAATAGTAGGTAAGCCAGTTACTGGTGTTGCTATTATCTCAGATGTAGAAGAAGTTGAAGATTTCTTAGAAGAAATCGTTGATGAGACATTTGCTAAGTATAAGAAATCTGAGGAATCAAAAGAAGAATAAAGAGAGGTTTATATATGTCTAAAGAGAATGCCCCATATCTAGCAGGTATAACATATGCAACAATTTTTGGCTTCTCATTTATGGTGACAAAAAATGCTTTAGACCATATTCAAACATTTCATTTTTTGGGGCTGCGATTTGCACTTGCAGCCCTTTTAATGACATTGCTAATTCTGTTAAAAGTGGTGAAAGTTGATTATAAAGGCAAGAGCTTAAAGCCAATTCTATTACTATCTTTACTCCAACCAATAAGTTACTTTATTGGAGAGATTTATGGAGTGAAGCATATTACGTCTTCACAAGCAGGGATGATGATAGCACTTATACCAATTGTAGTAACAGTGTTTAGTATGATATTTTTGAAGGAATTTATAAATATAAAACAGGGAATCTGTGTATTTATATCAGTTGCTGGAGTGTTTTTAATGGCTTTGATGCAGTCAGAGGCTAATGCTACGGAGACAAATATGATAGGGTATCTATTCATTTTGATAGCAGTATTTGCAGGAGGAGGTTTTAGTGTTACTTCAAGAAAGTTGTCATTGAATTATAAGCCATTTGAACTTACGTATATAATGATGATTGTAGGTGCCATTGCTTTTAATATATTGGGTCTAATTCAGTTTAGTGTAAGTAACTCTATTTTTGATTATTTAACACCACTTACAGATGTTAATGTAATACAAGCCTTACTGTATTTATCATTATTATCTTCAATAGTTGCTTTTGGATTAATGAATTACACACTTTCTAAAATTCCAGCAGCAAGAGCATCTTTATTTGCTAATCTTGTTACTGTGATATCAATTGTAGCAGGAGTAGTGTTTAGAAATGAACCATTTTTTTGGTATCATTTTTTAGCAGGTATAATGATTTTGTCTGGGGTCATAGGTGTTAATAGGTTTGCCAAAAAAGCGATAGTAGAAGTAGAGAGCTGATAATCAGCTCTTTTATAGTAAAGACATAATTAATCTTAATCCAAATAGAAATAAGATTATGGCAGAGACTTTATTTATAATGAGTTGAAACTTTTTGGACATATAATTACTAGTCTTTCTGATCAGAAGTGAAAGGCTACTAAACCATATAGTAGAGGCACTTATAAAACCTAATATAAAATAAATTCTATCGCTATAATTTAAAGTAGCATGCATGCTACCTAAAATTATTGTTCCATCTAATATTGCTTGTGGATTAAGCCAAGTTACAACAATAGCTGCTAATATTATTTTTAGTGGTTTCATTTCAATAACATCATTACTTTCACTAGGTGTACTTCTCCAAATATTAAATGAAATGATAACCAACGCTATGAATCCTATAACAGTCATAATTGGTTGTATTTGAGGGGACATACTTAGTAAATAACCAAATCCAAGAAAGCATACCAAAGCAAGACTGATATCATTAGCTATAATTGAAAAAACAGTAATTATTAAGTTTTTACGATCAAAGTTTATGGAGCTATTTATTACATACATATTTTGCATTCCTATTGGAGCAACATAAGCTAAACCCATAAGAAGTCCTTGGAAATAAGTTGTCATTTTAATCACCTGAAAAACATTATACCAGACTATTACTAAAGGAGAGTAGGAAAATATTAATTTTGAAATAATTAGAAAACAAACACGTTTGGCACAGGAAATAACCTATTTAGAAACTCCAGCAAGAGGGTTAGTACCAAAGGATGTCCTAGACAGCTCAATTAATATTATTAAAAAATGGGAAGAGATGGATAGTGGTGCTGATAATGATGAGTTGCAAGGTAGTATTAAAGCTAAGGCAGCTAGACTACTTAAGGTTAATAAAGAGAATTTGGCTTTAACCACATGCACATCACATGGTTTAAGTTTAGTTGCTAACTCATATCCTTGGCAAAAAGGTGATAATCTTATCGTACCTGAGTGTGAACATCCAAATAATTTTTATCCATGGGCACAGTTACGAAATCAAGGTGTAGAAGTAAGATTAGCTAAATGTAAAGACGGTGTTATAGATGCAAAAGAGATTATAGCTAAAATTGATTCAAAAACTAGGATGATTGCTTTATCGATAGTAACTTTTTACCCTGGTGGATATTTTGATATTGCAGAGCTTAATGAGTATATTAAGGATAAAGACATTCATATTGTATTGGATGCCATTCAAGCAGTAGGTTTCTTGCCATTATATCCTAGAGATTTGAAAGTTTCTGCAATTGCAACTGCAGCATATAAAGGATTAATGACGCCTTATGGTGCAGGCTTACTTTACGTGGATGATGAACTAAACAAGAAATTAGTACCTAGAGAAGTATCTCTTAGTAATATAGCTGTAAAAAAGCAATTTCCAGAGCTTGATTATACACTAATTGAAGATGTGCAAAGGCTTCAACCTATGCCTATTCATTTAGCAGGTTTAGCTAGTATGAATAGAGCTTTAGATATTATTTTAAGCATAGGAATAGAAAGAATAGGAAAGAGAGTTTGTAGCTTAGAACATTCATTGAAAAAAGAATTAACTGCTAATGGAGTGAAGACGGTCTTAGAGCCTGGAGACCCTAGACTTAAGCATATTGTGTGCATAGAAGAAAAAAATGCCCGTGAAGTAGCAAATTTTGCTAGAGAGCATGGATTATACTTAAGCCCAAGAAGATCTGGAATTAGAATGGGTTTTCACATATATAATAATGAAAAAGATGTTATGCAAGCAAAAGAAGTTTTACTTAAATATTATAAGAAGTAAAAAAAATGCTCCTAAGCCTCAAATTATTGACTTAGGAGCTTATATTATATCTTTTTAAACTTAGCAGTAAAATGTCTTAAAATATCAGATTCATATGTTATCTCAAGTCCACTAATTTTATCTTTGCGTTGATAAATCTTTTTTAGACCTTCAACGACAACATCCATATGGTTATTTGTGTAAACTCTTCTAGGTATAGTAAGTCTTAACAGCTCTAGCTTTGGATAGTCATGGTCGCCAGTCCTAGGGTCTCTTCCAGCTAAAACAGTTCCTATTTCTACTCCTCTAACCCCTGATTCAATATAAAGTTCAACACCTAGTGCTTGGGCAGGAAACTCCTTTTGAGGTATATTTGGTAGGAATCTTGAAGCATCAATATAAATTGCATGACCACCAGGTGGCTCTATAATAGGAATTCCAGCCTCTATTAACTTATCTCCTAAATACTTTACTTGTCCTATTCTATAGTTTAAATATGATTCCTCAGTTACTTCCTCTAACCCTCTAGCAATTGCTTCTAAATCTCTACCTGCTAAACCTCCATAAGTAGGAAATCCTTCAAACAAAACTGCAAGTGAGCTAGCTTTCTGATGTAAATCTTTATCTCTTAATGCTAAATATCCACCTATATTAACGATTGCATCTTTTTTAGCACTCATTGTGCAACCATCTGCATAACTAAAAGTCTCTTTCACTATTTCTTTAATAGACTTCTTTTCATATCCAGGCTCACGGGTTTTGATAAAGAAGGCATTTTCAGAAAACCTACACGCATCAATATAAAATGGAATTTTATATTTTTTAGCAATATCACTAACGCCTTTAATGTTTTCCATTGAAACTGGTTGTCCGCCACCACTATTACAAGTAATTGTTAATATTATTAGTGGAATAACGTCAGTACCTTTATCAAGTATGAAGTTTTCTAACTTAGTCAGATCCATATTACCCTTAAATGGATAATTGTTTGTAGGATCATAGGCCTCATCAATAACTAGGTCTACAGGAATACCTTTTTTATGGAGTACATGTGCTTTAGTAGTATCAAAATGCATATTATTAGGTATATAATCATTCTCATTCACTAAAAGTGAAAGAAGCAAGTTTTCAGCTGCTCTACCTTGATGTGTAGGGACAAAATAAGGAAACCCTAATATGTTTTTAATTGCTTTCTCTAAATTATAATAGTTTTTGCTGCCAGCATATGATTCGTCCCCTAACATCATGCCAGCCCATTGATAATCACTCATAGCACCTGTACCGCTATCTGTTAGTAGGTCTATATAGACTTCTGAAGACTTAAGACTAAAAAGATTAAAGCCAGCTTCTCGTACTAGCTCAGCTCTTTCTTCTTTTGTTGTCATTTTAATAGGCTCTACTACCTTAATCCGGAAAGGCTCTGCAGGGAAATAATTCAATTAAATCATCCTTTCAAATAAATCATTAAATATGATTTAGACAAAATATCATGAACTCCTGCATAATTAGATAATATAATTGAAATTTTAACAAATAAAGGCTATTA
>PWPR01000099.1 GCA_003557085.1 Clostridia bacterium
TGGGGTGATGATGAAGTAATTAGCAGTGACCCAATTAATGTATTAGTAAAGCTGTATGTAAAATTCCATGAGGAAGCTGAAGAAAATCCTGAACTTGATAATAAAGCTAGAGAGTGGTTTCGACAGCTAGAGCAAGGTGATAAAGAAGCACTTGCTATCTGGAAATCTATTAGCGAGGTTAGCATGGAGGAGTTCAATAAACTTTATTCTATCTTAGGAATAAAGTTTGATTACAACACAGGTGAAAGTTTTTATATTGATAAAGTTGAGCCTGTTATAAAAGAACTAGAAGAAAAAGAGCTGCTTATCGAAAGTGATGGCGCTCAAATTGTAGATTTAGGTGAAGATATGCCACCTTGCTTAATAAGAAAAGCTGATGGTACTTCCATTTATACATCTAGAGATATTGCAGCTGCATTCTATCGCAAAAAAGAGTTCAGTTTTAAAAAAGCTTTATATGTAACTGATTATTCCCAGAGTTTGCACTTTGCACAATGGATAAAAGTGATTAAGCTTATGGGTTATGACTGGGCAGATAACATTCACCATGTGCCTTTTGGGAGAGTAAGACTTGCTGAAGGTAAAATGCAAACACGTAAAGGAAATGTTATTTTACTTAAAGAGGTTTTAAATGAAGCTATAGAGAAGACTACAAATATTATAGAGCAAAGAAATCCAGATTTAGATAATAGAGAAGAAGTTGCAAAACAAGTTGCTGTAGGTGCATTAATCTTTAATGACTTATATAATAATAGGATTAATGATATTATTTTTGATTGGGATGAGTTGCTGAGCTTTGAAGGTGAAACTGGGCCATATGTACAATATACATATGCAAGATCTTATAGAGTTTTGGAAAGAGCAAGTCAAGAAATAAGCTTAAATGTTAACTATAGTTTATTAACTGATCATGAGAGTGTTGACTTACTTAAAAGTATTTATCAAGTTCCTCAAGCAATAAAGGAAGCAGCTACACAATTTGAACCCTCCTTACTTAGTAGGCAAATAATGAAAGTAGCTAGATCTTTTAATAGATTTTATCATAATAATCAAATAATAGTTGATAATACAGATTTACAAGCAGCAAGATTACTGCTGTGTTATGCTACTAATAATGTTCTTAAAACTGGTTTGGAATTGCTAAACATTCCAACTCCGCAGAGAATGTAAAAAAAGCCCTATTGATAGTGATGTCTAAGAAGTTAAGTTTTCATGTTAACCTCCTTAGAACACACTATACAACTAGGGCCTTCTTGTTTTATTCAAATGATATCGCAGCTCCAACAGATCCTGGACCAGTATGTACTCCTATTACAGGACCCACTTCTGAGACCATAGATGCTTTCATATTAAAAGCAGATTCTAAATCATTCTTAAGCTTCTCTACAGCTTCAGAAGCCATCCCATGACCTAAAGCAAGTCGCTTAATTGTTTTGCCTTCACTAATCTCAATAAGATAATTTGATATTTTCTTAATTGCTTTCTTCTGACTTCTTGTCTTTCCAAAAGCATGGTAGAAACCTTCTTTCACTATAATTATTGGTTTTATATTAAGAACTGAACCCAATAAAGATTCTGCTTTACCTATTCTACCACCTTTTTCTAAATACTTAAGAGTATCTAGTGTGAATAGCACATGAGTTGATTCACGAACTCTCTCTAAATAAGATTTAATGTCATCAAAAGAAAGACCTTGCTTTATAGCTTCAATAGCAGCTTCTACTTGCAAAGCAATCCCTACACTAATTGATTTGCTATCGAATGTGAAAATTTTGTCGCCAAAATTTTTTGCTGCTATCCTTGCTGAATCTAAAGTGCCACTTAGTTTTTCTGACAAATGAATAGAAACAACTTTGTCGAATTTATTAAGTAGTTCTTTATATAATTCTTCAAACTCCCCAGGTGTTGGTTGAGATGAAGAAGGCAAGGTTTTTGCTTTTGCTAATCTCTCATAAAACTCTGCTGATGTTATATCAACTCCGTCTTTTAGGACTTCGTCCTCAAAAATAACATTAAGTGGAATAATTGTAACTCCCAATTCCTTAGCAAAGTCTTTAGGCAAATCTGCGCAACTATCAGTTACAACTGCAATTGTTTCATTACTCATTTCTTTTCCCCAATTCATTGTATAATATCTATTTTATATTATACCCTAGCTCAAATGCTTTCAAGTTTAAATCAATAAATCTTTCTTTTATCTGATTTCTCATAGCTTGATGCCAATTTTCTAGCTTAATATCCATCTTGCTTGCTAAATAACCTAGCATAATAATATTTACAACCCTGACATTGCCAAGTTCTTTTGCCATGTCAAGTGCAGCCATAGACTTTAACTTTGATTTCTCTTCAAGCTTTTGTAATATGCCTTCTGGGTATTCTGCTTTCCCTGTAATAACAGTCATCGGATCAATCCTCTGCTCATTAACAATAATTTCTCCATCATCTTTGAGGAAATGTAATCTTCTCAAAGCTTCTAATAGTTCAAATGCGATAATATAGTCTGCTTGGCCATTTTCAATAAGTGGCGAATTTACTTTCTCAGCGAATTTTACATGAGTTATAACACTTCCGCCTCTTTGAGCCATTCCATGAATCTCACTTATCTTTACATCATATCCTTCTAACATTGCAACATCTGCAAGTACTTTACTTGCCAATATTGTGCCCTGTCCGCCAACACCTGCTAAAATTATATTTTGACTTCTCATTAATTATTCCTCCCTCTTAATAGCACCAACAGGACACACACTTTGGCATACTCCACATGATACGCAAAGGGCATCATTAATGTTGGACTTCTTATCCTCGAAGGTAATTGCAGGACAACCTACACGCATACAAGCTTTACAACCAATACAAACATCATGATCAACGTAAGTTCTTACAGGATCTGGCTTTATGATTAGCGCACAAGGTCTTTTGACTACTATTACAGATAGTTCCCTTGTGGCCATTTCTTCTTTAAGTAGTTTTTCTAAATCCTTCAACTCAAAAGGATCAATACTAAATACTCTCTTAACACCCATGGCCTTAACAACCGCTTCTATATCTACAACATGGGTTTCTTCCATTCCTAGCGTATAACCTGTTGTAGGATTATGCTGATGTCCAGTCATTGCAGTTATGCTATTATCTAAGACCATTATTGTCCCTGTCCCTTTGTTATATAACATATCAACAACTCCAGTTAAGCCTGAATGCATAAAGGTAGAGTCTCCAATAACTGCTACTGTTTCTTTTGCTAAATCTGGATTAGCTTTTTCCATACCTAAGGCAGTACCAATTGAAGCACCCATACATAAAGTGGTGTGCATAGACTCAAGTGGAGGCAAAGCTCCTAATGTATAACAGCCAATATCACCTGTAACATTAGCTCGGATTTTTTTCAAAACGTAAAAAACTCCTCTATGAGGACATCCAGGACACAATACCGGAGGTCTTATAGCAGCACTATAAGCTTCTTTTTCTTCTGCTTTTATACCTAAAATTGCTTCTTTAATCATTGCAGGTGTATACTCACCAAGCATACTAAATATTTCTTTTCCAGTACAATCAATTCCCCATGATTTAACTGTCTCTTCAATAAAAGGATCTAACTCCTCGACAATATATAGTTTCTTCACCTTAGAAGCAAAATCTCTTATTTTTTTCTCAGGCATAGGATAAGAGAAACCCAGCTTAAGTACTGAAACTTCAGGAAGTGCTTCTTTAACATATTGGTATGTAATTCCACTGGTTATTACTCCAATGTCTTTATTATTCCAATCTACAAAGTTTAACTCAGTATTTTCCGCATACTCTTTTAACTTCTCAATTCTTTCCTCCACTACTATGTGTTTTGGTCTAGCATATGCTGGCATCATAACATTTTTTGTAGGGTCTCTTTCATATTCTTTTAGTTCTCTCTCTTGCCTTTGACCATACTCTACTAAAGATTTTGAATGTGAAATTCTTGTAGTAGTCCTTAACATTACTGGAGTGTCATATTCCTCACTTATATCTAGAGCAGTTCCTACCATGTCTTTAGCCTCTTGACTGTCTGCTGGCTCTAGTAATGGAATTTTAGAAAACTTTGCATATCTCCGATTGTCTTGCTCATTTTGTGAACTATGCATCCCTGGGTCATCAGCTGACATTAGTACAAAACCGCCATTTGAACCTATATAGCTCATTGTAAATAAAGGGTCTGCAGCTACATTAACGCCTACATGCTTCATAGCAACTAAAGTTCTCGCTCCAGCCATTGCTGCTCCAGCTGCTACTTCAAAAGCTACTTTTTCATTGACAGCCCACTGAGATGTAATCTCTTTGTATTGAGCGACATTCTCAAGTGTCTCAGTACTTGGTGTCCCTGGGTAAGCTGTTGCAAATCTTACACCATATTCCCAAGCCCCTAAAGCTATCGCTTCGTTTCCTGTAAGTAATTTTTTCATTTGATACCTACCTTTCATAGATTTCTAATCATATACATATCATTTTACTGTATTTATGTTAGTTTTGAAAGTGAAGAAAGTGAAAAAGCTCCTATACAATGATAGAAGCCTTTGTCTCACAACGTGAGATAACTTTATCCTCAGAGAGAACACTCTTCTTGTTCCAATCCTTCATCTAAAAGCTTTTCAATAAACTTAACTGTTTCGACCAGCATTTCAGCACAAATCTCTTTATGCTCGTTAGGATCCTTAAGATCACAACAATCTTGACTCTTGTAGTTTTCATTAAACCATTTACAAAACTCACTTGCATATAGTGGTAAATCCGAATTTCTTGGCTCTCCAAGTTCTCTTCCTAACCATCTTCCTATAGTTAAAACTGCTCCACCAACAATACCACAAGTTGAGCCACAACCAAGGCCACCTCCAAAAACTCCAGCTAACTTCATTCCAAAATTCAATCTTTCTTCATCTAAATCTGGCTCGTTTAGAGCAACCCAAATTGCTTCTGAACAGTTCAATCCTTCTTTTAGATATAGGTCTTTAACTCTGTTTTCTGCTGACATACTCATTCTCCTTATAGCTCTTCTAGCATTAATATTAGTTGCAGTAAACCAGTACTTGCTGGCTCAATATCTAAGATTTCATCTTCTCTATGTGCATACTTACCTGAAGTAACACCCAGGCAAATTGCTGGAACTCCCTGACTTAATGGAATGTTTGCATCAGTTGAACTTGATGCTCCTTCTGTAGATAAGCCTAAATAACTAAGCACATTAGTAGCTGTCTGAACTAGCTCATGATTTGTCTCTAGATATCCAACTGGACGATCTCCGACGAGCTCTATATCCACATTAACCTCGTCTTCCTTCGCCACTAAATCAATAATGTCTCTAACTTTACCTTCTAATTTTTCAAGAGGCTCTTTAGCTAAAGATCTCATGTCTATTAACATAGATGCTTTTGCAGCTATTGTATTAATTGAAGTTCCGCCTTCTATAACTCCTACATTATACGATGTCTTAGGACTCAAAGGAACCTCTATTTCTGATATTTTAGATATCATCTTGCCTAATGCGTGAATAGCAGATGGAACACCAAAAGCACCCCAGCTATGACCACCTTCTGTAGTAACTTTTACACTAAGCCTTCTACTGCCAATACCACCGTGCACAATTCCTCCTAGATTTCCATCAACAGCTATTACATAATCTATCTTATCTCTTAAGGTTTTAAATGCCACCTTCATGCCATTTAAATCTCCTAACCCTTCTTCACATGCAGTACCCACTAAGTAAATATCATTGTGCTCAATGTTTAATTCATTTATAGCCTTACCAAGTAGAATGATACCCGCAACACCAGCAGAATTATCTCTTATTCCAGGAGCAAATAGTTGATTCCCTTTCCTTGTAACAGTCACATCTGTCTCAATTGGAAACACTGTGTCTGTATGAGCAGCAAACATCAACTTTGGCTTACTCTTGTTATTCCCTTCTTTATAAGCAATGACATTGTATTGTTCATCAATTGATGTTTCAAAACCAAAGTTTTCCATTCTCGAAGCTACATACTTTGCTCTCTCAAGCTCATAATAGCTCGGTGCAGGTATTTCGCAAATTGCAGTAACTTCTTTGGTAAATAAATCCAGCTGATTATCACAATACTTCTTTAACTCGCTTACTTTGGCTTCATTAATCTTTAATTTCATATCAAATATCCTCCCGTTATAATATTGCACAAGGCCCGCAGTTGCATTTGCCACAAACATCACATAGAGCATCTATGTCTTTAAAACTATCTAATACTTCAAGTAAATAATTGTAGCATTTCTGTCTATCAAAATTGTCAAAACTGAACGCATCAACAGGACAGTTGTCAAAACAATATGTACATGATTCATCAATTTTATACAAGCATCTTTCATTGCTCTTAATTTCTTTAGATTCTATATTAATATCAACTACAAAAGAGCCATATCTTCCAGCACTACCTTTTTCAGAAATCAGCAAATTGTTTATTCCAAACTTTCCAAGACCAGCAATATATGCTACATGACGGTGAGACCATTTTGACATAATTGTTTCCTCGTCAAAATTATGTGTTGCTGGTAATGTACTAACTTTGACACCTTTCTTACCAAGCATATCTTTGATATGAAAATTAATATCCCCAATAAGTCTATTAGTTTCAACATATGCTAATGCCCATCTTGGCGACACATACTCATGACTCCGATTAGCATCCACTAAATCTTTAGTAAAAGGAATAAAATATGCAACAACTGTTTTAGCTCCTTCTAGCAGCTCATAAGGCATAAGATGATCTTTATGGGCTACTTCTTTCAACTTTGTAAACAGCTCATTATCTGCGTCAACAAAGCTAACTATAGGCTCCTTATATACAGTTTTATACACATTATTTTGCACACTATCTTTAATGGCTTTTTCGATAATATCTTTGATATTGGCCACCCCTATCTATTTCTATAGTCAAAGTATCATACCTATTATATCACTTATGCTATCTTTTATCTCTATAAAAATAAAAATCCTTATTCAGGATTTTCATTTCTCTTTTTTTTATTTTTAGACTCTTTCTGCATTTGTATTATTTGCTCTTTTAGCTTTTTAGATTCCTCATGAAATGCTTTTGAGTTATTGCTAATAATTTTCTTGTATGTATTTCCTAAAGTAGACTCATATTGCAATAATTTTTGATATGCCTTTCTCCCGACTTGCTGAGCAGCTTTACAATCAGGACTACAAGGAACAAACTCACTTGTAAAATATGCCCATTCTTCTGGTTTTCTATCTTTAGCATATTCAAAATACTGAATTGCACCACGAACTTCAGGATTATCACCTTTAGCCCTGTCTCTTTGATAAGCATCAACACAGCATGGAGGGTAACCGTAAAGTTGTCCAATTGTTTGCACATACTCAGGTTTCAGTTCTTCTGGGTATAAGATAACTTGTATTGGCGTTTTTTCACTAAAGCTACCCTTAACTTCTTCTCTGTTTAATAGTCTAAACTGCAAGATTTCTTTAATTTTATCTTGCACTCCAATATCAGCAAAAAGTACTAACTCTCTCAGACTCGGCCTGACCTCAAACTCTACTCCCATCACCTTAAGCTGCTTCGCATATTCAAGATATCTTTTATATGATTCATTATTATATACTACATCGTTATAAATCTCTCTTAAAATTTCTTTTTTATGCTTAACTGCTTTCTTAGCCATTCTTTTGTGACCAATAGCTAATTTTTTAAGTGAGAATTTTTCTTCATATTCTTTTACCTTATCTTCATATACAGCAGCAATTTGCTTTGCCACATCTTCGCCTTTATATAAAAATTGCGGGAATGTCAATATACCAATACTTTTCACACCTAGTTTGAGTAAAATCATTTGCTCAATAATTGCCTGCTGAGAAACCAATTTTTCTTCTTCCAGCATATTTTTAATGTCTTTACTGATCATACCTAACCCTCTTTACTAAAATCTTATTCCTACTGTAAGCACAGTTATTATATCATATTTGTTTTTCAATAAAAACAATATGAAACATATTATACCTTAAAAGCGTTAGAATTAGCCTTATCAAAAGGCTTATTAAGATTAATCTTGAAATAATTATGATAAAATATGACTTTCTTATATATCTTAGTATTTTTGATTTTAGTTATGCTAGAACACAAAACTCAAATCAGTCTATAAATGATCCTGAAAAAGTCAATAAATCACCAACAAACTATTGCCTCTATAAGTTAGATTGCAACTTAGCTATAGTGCTACATTTATGTGATTCATTTTGATAATTTGCATGTGTTTAACTTTAACTGCTTAATTACACATTAAACTGATTGAACTCAAACTTGTCCCATAGTTGATTCCTTAATTCCTAATTATTGAATTGATTTTCTTTTTAGCAAAACCATTTCTTTTTCTCCACAAAAGCTTCTAACATGTTTATCAAAATAAATAACTGCCCCAAAATAGAATCAACTTTCTATCTTGAGACAGCTCTAAAATTTAGCTAATTAAGGAAATAGCAACTAACTAGATTAAGCTAGTTTAATATTTCTTAATTTCACTTTCTCTTCTTCCTGTCGGGATCTAAGAAATAAGTTATATTCCCGATTAATACGAAGATGATAATCGCCAAGTGACCGAATGAGAAGGAGTCCATAGCAGAAGTACCAGGTCCTGCAACACCGTAAA
>PWPR01000223.1 GCA_003557085.1 Clostridia bacterium
CTCATATTTCTTCTGGCAGATACAGACCATATGTCAGAAGAGTTTTAGGCGAAGGTTATCAGTATTTTGATTGGAATGTTGATAGTGGTGACGCAAATGCTACACCACCTACTCCAAGTCAAATAGTTGCAAATGTGATGAACCAAGTCAGACATCATAATTATGCAAATATACTTATGCACGAAACGCAAGCAACAGTGAGAGCACTTCCAACAATAATCACCCAGCTACAAGACTTAGGATATACCTTTGATGTCCTAACAGTAGATAGCCATTATATTCAACATAGAAGATAAGCTCCTCAGTTTGAGGAGCTTTAATTATTTACAATATTATTTCTTTTATTTGCTTACCGCCTTTTTCAGAATCTAGCATAAATGTAATAATGTCTCCAGCTTGACCTTTTACTAAATACTTCAACCTCTGACAGCCATCATTATATCCAATCTGATTATACTCACTAAACTGTTCTTGGGTGCTGAAATATCCTTCTAAGTACCCTATTTCTTGCTCTATTTTGCCACTAATAATTTCGTTATCAGTCAAAACCTTAACTTTATCTTTAGCAATAACATTATTTTTCTTACCCTTATCAGTTAAATAAGTTGAAAGGTAACCATGGTTTGCTACTAAGATATCAATTTCATAAATATTATCACTAACTTTTGCTACATTTACCTCTTCAAAAACTACTTTTGGAAGTGCTTTAGCATGAGCTAATAGAAAGGTCATCATCTTATGGCATTCTTGTTCTAACAATTTATGTGGAGGATTTTGTCTGAAATATTTTGGATTATATCCTCCAATTTCCACTTTACCTAATTGAGGATGATTAAACTCTTTCCAATCAAAAAACCCTTTGCCACTTAATTCTCTATCATTCCATTCAAGCACCTTTAAATCCCTATTAAGCCTTTCTTGTACACTTAAGTTTCTAGCTTGATGCCAATCCATTTTTACTCCTGCTCTTCCATACAAGTCCCATAACTCTGGGGTAAACCCAGGAATTCCTTGGTGTTCATAGGCCCAGTCTACAATCGTTGCAGCAAAGATACCTCCTGTGCTTGGTACATCTGGATATCCTGTTAGCTCTTCTCCCCTAGCTCCAATAGCTTTTAGTAATTTTAAGTCGTATTTATTAAACTCTTCTTCAGGATATGTATAAGGAGATCTAAATAAAATGCCTCCTGAAGTATGCAGAGCCTCTAATGCTCCTATATTTTTATGTTTAATTATGAAATCTACCACATTCTTTATCTCAGGCTCTGATGTTGGGTAATCTCCTCCACCTTTGATTTCAGGCTTCCATTCTGAAGGATAGTTTCTATTTAAATCAAGTTGCCATGGAACTGGGTTTAGTTCAAATGGTTCTCCTTGATAGTCTTTAATATATCCCTCAGGTAAGATATGATAAAATTCACCCTCAATTTCATCTAGTTTTCTAGGTTCCATTAATCTGCTATCATGTTTTGAAATCTTATATGCTCCACGCTTATCATCTCTAAGTCTCATTTGCAAGATATAGCCATTATTGTCTATATCACTTCTATGAAGTCCTGGATGATCCATTAACTCTTCATCTGGCCATAACCTAACACTGCTCCTTAACATATTTGGAGTAGTCAGATAAAACTCTGCTCCATCAGGATTAACTCTAGGAATAATATAAAAGGTAGTAGTTTGTAATAAATGTCTGATGTCCTCTGCGTCTTTATTTATCAGTAAATATTCAGCTGTATATAAAGCAGCAACTGACCCTGTAACCTCTCCAGCATGAGTATTTCCGTCAATATAAATTGCTGGTTTATCTTTTGCATCGCCAGTCATCAAATCAGTTATTGTTAAACACCACACATCTCTTCCCTCATAGCTTTTGCCAATAGAGGTCAAAGATGCATAATCGCTAAATTGGCTTTCTAAGCCTTTAAGAGCCTCAGTTAATTCTTGATAAGTGTAGTAATGATCATAATTTAAGTACATACTTTATCTCCTTTCCTAATTAGGGAAAACTATTTCTACTACTGCTCCTCCTGAAGAATGATTATATATTTTGATTTCTCCACCATGTAGATTAATAATATCCTTCACTATGGCCATCCCCAGACCAGTATTGCCTTTTTCTCCTTTGAAAAATCTTTCAAATACCTTGGGGATTTCTTTTTCTAAAAACCCAGGTCCATCATCTACAATCCTTATTATCACTTCTTTTTCTTCACCCGTGATGCCTTGGATCAAAATTCTTTCTTTAGCATATCTAACTGCATTATCTAATACATTAGAAAATGCTCTCATCAAGGATGAATAGTCTCCATTAATACTTAAATCTTCTTCTATAATAACTTGCAAATCTAGATTCCTTTGTTGAATTCTAGTATAAACTGTTCTAAGTGCTTCGTTAATAACTTCACTAGCTTCAACTTTTTCTTTCTTCATTTCAACATTTTCATTGTCAATCTTACTTAAGAAAAGCAACTCTTCTACTACAGATTTCAATCTTTGACTTTCAGAAACTATTATATTAAAAGCTTCATCAATCTCACTTTCATTAAACAAGTCAGCTGCTAAGCCCTCTGCATATCCTTGAATATTCATCAGTGGACTCTTTAGTTCGTGTGAAGCATTTTGTATAAATCTTGACTGGGCTTCTTGATATCTTTCAAGTTGTTGACTCATATTATTAAAAGCCTTTGCTAAGTCTCCCAGCTCATCATCATCTTCTACTTTTAGTCTTCCTGAAAAATCTCCTATTGATATTTCCTTTAGTTTTTGCTCTAGATCTTGAAGCGGCTCTATTAACTTAGATGTCAGATAACTAGCAAACAAAATTCCAATAAGAACAGCAATAATTATTAACCTAATTACAGACCACATGAAACTATCTCTGATTATCATTTGATCTACTCTAGGGCTCAAAGCAATTACATAACCTGATCTATTAAGACTAGTAAACTCTTCAATAACAAAATAAGAGTCACTCCAACTTCCCTGTGTTTTCTTTTCTATTACAGCATTTTTTATCTCATCCGGAATCACTAGCCTGTCATCAAATCCTTGAAAAGTGCTTAAAACTATATTTAAATCCTGATTGAGTATTACTACTTCAATATTAGATTGTGACTGTGAGACTACCTCTTGGATAAGTCTTTCATCCCTGAATGAAGTATTAATAATAATTTGGGCAATTCCTTTGGCAGTTGTCTCTAATTCATAGAAATTTCTTTGGGAGATATAGTTTGTGATTGTAAATGCTGTTGTTATAAGTACAGATACACTTACCATAATAATGACTAGCACCTGTACTGCAGTTATCTTAAACCCTATGGATGTCTTATTTTTCGGTAATTTTGTATCCATAGCCCCAAATTGTCTCTATAGCTATTTTTGCATCATTATCTTTGAGTTTTTTTCTAAGCCTTCTCACCAAATCATCAACAGACCTAGTCTCACCAACATAATCATATCCCCAAATATTTTCAATTATCTGGTCTCTAGACAATGCTTTATCAGAGTTTTTTAGCATATATAAGAGCATTTCAAATTCTTTATTTGTAGTAGTTACTTCTTTTCCGCCAATATAGAACTCCCTATGAGATGATTTTATCTCAACATTACCCAATCTAAATTCTTCTCCATCTACTTGTTCTTCTACCATCATTGATCTTCTAAGCAAAGCTTTTATTCTAACTATTAGCTCTCTAGGACTAAATGGCTTAACTAAATAGTCATCTCCACCTAGCTCTATTCCTAAAATTCTATCTATCTCTTCTCCTTTAGCTGATACAAAAATTATAGGAGTTTTGTACTCATATCTTATTCTTCTACATAGATCTAATCCGCTAATCCCAGGAAGCATCACGTCCAAAACAATGCAGTCTGGCTTGTGCTTCTCTACTGCTGGTAAAACTGACTCAGCTTCTCCAAAAGTTTTCACTGTATATCCTTCATTGCTTAAAAACTTGGATATTAACTCTCTTATATTTTTATCATCATCCACAACATAAATAAGTTCATGCATTATTCTCACTCTCCTCTTTTATTGCTAAAAATCTTTCCTTACTAAATCTTTTGCGCACATTCATTTCTCCCATTGCTAAATCTTTATTAAGATATTTATTATCTATAATAACTTCTTTAGATGCAGAAGTGTGAATCTCCTTAACCCCTGTTTTATTAATTATGTATTTTACATTTTGAGGAGTAATGCCTCCTCCAGGCATTATTGATAAAGACTTACTTGATTGTACTAGTTTGCCGATTAGTTTAGTACCTTTTGTAATATCACTTTCTTGGCCTGATGTTAAAATTCTATTAACTCCAATTTCTTCTAAAACCTTAATTTCTCTAAGAGGATCTAGTGTAAAATCAAAAGCTCTATGAAATGCTATTTCACTTTTACTAAACTCTCTTTTGATTTCTTTTAGAAACTTCACATCAATACTACCAAACCTATCAAGTGCCCCTATGACAAAACCACTGCATCCTAGAGCCATAAACCCTTCAATTGACTTAAACATAGTCATCTTTTCACTTTTGCTATAAGTAAAATCTCCACTTCTCTCTCTTATTAAAGGCAAAACTGGTATCTCAAGATTATCCTTTACAATCCTTACTAATCCTATAGAAGGTGTTAATCCACCTACTTCCAAACACGAAGACACCTCTAGCCTATCTGCTCCTACTTCATAGGCAGCTTTCGCATCATCATATGACTCTATACAAACTTCGATTTTAATCATTTTAACTACCATACTTCCTTGAAAGTTCGACGGCTTTGCTCAGCTGAGAAGCAGTAAACTCTTTTGTACATGAGATACTTTCTAACTTACTAAACTGACTGTCCTCAAACTCTTTAATCTCGGCTTTATACTTTTCTGCTAAAGCTTTGTCTTGATTCGTTTTATAAACTGCTTGATAAAAATCCCAAAAAACACCTTGGTCATAGATTTCACTTGCTGGTTTAAAATGGTCTTTAAGATCATGACATAAAGAATCTGGCATTTTATCTTTATAATAATATGGCACAAAAGGCGATAAACAAGGGACTGATAAAGCCCTATAGACAATTATATCTTCAGCTAAATCAAAGACAGCGCATTCTTGGGTGGCAATATTACACCCGCTTCTATAATAGCTTTTTTCAATTTCTTCTTCACTTTGATGAATGTCTTCACTAAAGTGATGACTCCTCATAAGGTTTATAACTGACCTTATGTCTAACTTTTCTTTTGGCTTTATTGCAAATTTTAAGGGCTTATCAAGTGGGATTTCCTCTTTGATTATTAACTCTTGAATATAATGCTGTCTTGAATCAATTCCTGTTTCTTTCCTTAGATTTAAACTATCCTCTTCTTTAGCATAATATTTTGCAAAACTAAATGAACCTTGCGATACCTTGCTTATTATTTCACTTGATCCAAAAAATTCTATTTCAAAATCTTCTCTTGCAAGGCTTCCTAATACAAAGGTATTGGGAGTAACTACTACTGCCTCATCTGGAACTTTATATGCTAGCCAATGATTGCCACTTAGTAAAGCTACCACATAGGCATCTTCTCTATCTGCTATGGTAAATGTCCTTCCACTTGCTTGATAACCATAAGTCTTCATCAGTATCTCTACCAATGAAAGTGCATGCTTAGCTGATTTTGCATACTTTGCTATAATTTGAGGGAAAGCATAGCCTATTCCTTGACCATCAGCATATATTGAGGGACATCCATTCCCTGCAATAACAACCCCATTATCATTAATACAATTATCGCTATATTCTAGCTTAGGAACTTCTGCATGGATAAAATTAAAGGAAGGTTTTTCAAGCTGATAAATATCTAAATACTTATTTCCTTGATAATAATTATATATTACAGGGTGTTTATTATAGTTTTGTTCACTATGAGCAAAAATAATGCTCCCAGCTTTACTTGCCTTTTTTCCTACTACAATCGCTAAACACATTTAAATTATCTCTCCTGACACTATTGTTTTAACTACCTGTTTTAAATCAGTAATTACCAAATCTGCCCTCAAATTCTCGACAATGCGACCCCTATCCTCCAGATTTAGAAAATCAGCAGGATTTGAGCTTACATATTCAATTGCTTTTGTCAGTGGGACTTTTGTTTGCTTGATGAAATTATTAAGAGCTGTCATTAAGTTTAAAGTACTACCTGCTAAAGTATTATCTTCTTTCAACTTAGCTATATTATTAACAACAATTATTTTTTGATCACTAAGAGTATATTCCCCATCACCCAAAGCTGTAGCTGCAATGGAATCTGTCACTAGAATAATATCATCACCTTTTAGCTTAAAAAGCAAGTCATACATAGCTGGGTGGACATGTATATTATCAGCAATAAGTTCAATATAGCATTCAGATAATAGTGCTGCTGTTGTTATGCTTGGTCTTCTATGATGAATACTAGGCATCGCATTAAAAATATGAGTAATCAAGTCACAGCTTTTTAGGACCTGCTTCCCTAGCTCATAATCAGCCATAGTATGTGCAACTGCTAGCTTAATGCCATAATCTTTGAGTTTAACAATTTCTTCATCAATAACCTCTGGTGCATAACTAATAACCTTTATAATATCATAAAAATCTTTAAAAATGGTCTCTTCATAATCTCTTAGATGAGCTATATTATGTGCTCCTGCTTTCTCTTCGTTGAGAAAAGGACCTTCAAGATGTACTCCCAATAAACTGGCTCCACAATTAGGAGACATATTATCTCTAATTTGTTCCAAATTAGATTTTATCTTAGCTAAAGAAGCACTTGAGGTAGATAAAAGAAAACTAGTCACCCCTGTTTGTGCTTGATAGACTTTAAGCTTCTTAATCTTCTCACTTGTTAAATCCATTGAGTCAATGCCCAAGGCTCCATGAAAATGAATATCTATAAATCCAGGAAATAAATAAGCCTGATTTGCATCTATTACCATCTCATATTTATCTCTTGGAAGTTCTCCACTACCATATTTAATTATATTTTCTCTAAAGACTAAATAACCCCTTGGTATATTAAGGTCTTTTGCTATAATATGTGCATTTTTTATTGCTTTCATAGATTTACCTCTTATTCTTTTAACAATGTTAGATTCAATACATATGTCTGATTATCCTCTAATAAGAGAAAAAAACTCACTATAAAAGTGAGTTTTAAATAGCTTGAGTCTTCTTTTGGTATTTAGCTAGAGCTAAAAATAGCACTATGCTTATTCCTAAAATCACACTACTTGAGAGCATAACATAACTCCAATTAGCTGTATTAGTAATAGTTTTATAGATACCTTGATATATCCAATAAAGCGGTGACCAATACAAGACTACATGCATGCTGCTCCTTAGCACAATTGCTCCTAAAACTGATCCGGCTAAGATAAACATCATACCTTTAGCACTAGCAATAGCTGACAATTGACTTGAACCTAACATCCCTATTAAAAGACCTGCAAAGACTACAAATAAGATACTAGAAGTAATAATAACTATTAGCTTAAGCAAAGCTATGTCATTAATCCCCATAATTAGCAAAATTGCAGGAGTGTGGATCATTGGCAGTATTATTCCCAGGAAGCTTTTGCCTATTATATATTGAATTTTTCCTAATGGGGAAGTATTTAAAGCTCTGATAGTGTTAAATTCCTTATCCTCGACTATGTTTAAGCCCATCACCATACCACCAAGAATAATAGACATAATGATTAAACTAGCGCTACCTATGCTAACTATAGGTGGAAGGCCAACATTAATGTTTGATACTTGATAATCAATAAAACTTGTCTGATCTCCTTCTAAATACGACACTATCAAGTTCATCATACTTTTAGTGTCACCTACTTCATTTCCTTCTAAAATTACTTCAAACTGTCCATTTTGCTTACTTAGTCCATAGACATCATCAGTATCTTTAACCCTCATAATCACATCTTCTCTGCTTTCATATGTAATAATTTGAGATATTTTAGAAAGAGCTTCTACTTCATGCTCTGCTAAAGTATTATCTATAGCAAAAACCATAGAAGTTGCTGCAACATCAGGTGCCATACCGCTAAGTAAAAGCGCAATTAGTATCGGTGCAACTATAGTATATAGTAAAACAAAATCTCTTCTTGCAACTTTTACGTCTCTTTTGAGAATAGCAAATATTCTTTTCATTTTATTACTCCTAACTACCCTTTAGTGCATATCTACCACTAAGCATCATTCCTGCTCCGAAGACTAAAACTAACAAAGCAGAGTAATTGAGTGCTTGGTAAAATAGTGTGCTTGAAGATTCAATAAATAGTGCTTCTCTCAGACCCAACATTAACGAATATGTAGGTAACATTCTTAGATAACTCGGTGCAAACATAGGTGCAAAATATGACATAACTGGAGCAGCTAAGACAAGCGAAACTATTATTAAAGGCATCATTGCTGAAGTTAGTGATTTGCATAAATTGGCAATCATTAAGCCCAGACATGAAGACCAGATAGATGTAGTACCTACGAGAATAAGCATTTGTAGCCAATTCCCTCTAAATCCTAGTGTTAATCCTACTATTACTGATGCAGACAAAAACGCATAGAATAGCATAGTTATTACCTTAGCAAATAATAACTCATATACCCTTCCTGGAGTTATTACATACGCTTTGATAGTGCGATGATCTTTTTCTAAAGTCAACATTACAGCTATCAAGAAAAGACCCATCATTGCTGACTCTAGCATAATTGGAAGTGGAACTACGCTTAGATTAGCAGGTATTTCAGCTATGCTTGTACCTTCGTGCAAAGTATTGATATAGTAATTATTACTTAGTGGGATATTTCCCAGGTAATATTGAATACTAGCTATTGCTAGGTTAATCACTTGCTCGTTTTCAAATCCTTGGATAATCAACTCCAAGTGTGGCTTATCATTAAGCACAGTCAAGGCTACTCCCATACTATTGTTATTATCTAACATAGCAGCAATGACTTCCTCTCTTGTTTGCAAATAGTTACTATCTTCTGTGATAGCTTGATAATTTGTACTATCTAAAACAGTTTCTACCTCAGATGTACTGGTCAAAAATAAAGTAGTATCAAAATCCATCTCTGCAGGCACCACAAACCTGATCACTGCAACTAGGATGAGCGCTATTGATAAAATAATAAACAAATAGTGATTTCTAGCTGTTATCTTAAACTCTCTTTTTACTAAACTTATCAGCCTAGACATCTTAGGTCAGCCTCCGTCCTGTTACTTTGATAAATATTTCTTCTAAAGTAGCTTCTTGACTATGCATAGTTTCAAACTCATTTCTTTCAATAATTTCTTTAAGCTGAGCCTTATCTGCCTTATCAAGAAGAGAAAATCTTCTTTCTATTACACTTGCATCATCACGCTGAGTAATCTTAACAAATTTCTCGCCATATTGTAGCTTCAAATTTCTTGGAGAGTCTATTAAGTTTATTTCTCCTTCATTAATAAAAGCTACTCTATCACAGAGTTCATCAGCTATTTGCATATTATGAGTAGTCAGAAAAATTGTAGTTCCATTTCTCTTCTTCTCTTGTATTATTTCTTTAATAATAGCGGCTGTTCCAGGGTCTAACCCGCTAGTTGGTTCATCTAAAAACCAAATTCTAGGCTTATTTATCATTGATCTTGCAAACACTAATCTTTGCAACATTCCCTTTGAATAGCCTTCTGCTCTTTGGTTGGCTGCTTGCCCTAAACCAACCATTTCAAGAAGTGCTAAAGGATCTTCTGTTGGTACATTATACATACTGGCATGAAATTCTAAATTCTCAACACCTGTTAACTTCTTATAAATATTAGGGTGTTCAAATGACACACCAACTCTATTAAACAGTTCTTTTGAAGTCTTAGCAATATTTTCATTGTCAATAAAGACTTTACCTTTTTGCAGTGGCAATAGTTTTATAAGAATATTTTGTGTTGTTGATTTTCCAGCTCCACTAGGACCCAAAAAGCCAAAAATTTCACCCTTTGGAACTTCAAAACTGATATTCTTGACTGCAAAATTATCATCCTTAGTATATGAATGCGACAAGTTTTTTACTTTAATCATTTTAATCCTCTTCTTTCAAAAATCCATAAAATAGTTTATCAATAAATTTTTCAGCTGCTCTTTCAACTTCTTCATTACTTGCATCTATTAGCTTGTCGACAAAGTAATCTACAAAGCTTAAATTTATCTGAGTTAACATATAAGCAGTAAACCTTAATTCTTCTGAAGATGCATTAGGTAGGGCATTATAAGTGTTAATCAATTCACTAAAGATGTTGATAGATTCCTCCTGTCTTTTCTGCAATTCTGTTTGCATAGTTTCATCTTGAGTAGTATCTCTAATCATAAATGAGAAAAGCTTTGCATATTCTGGATGTGCCCTAGAGTACTTTAATCCTGCTTTATAGACAATATTGAGATACTCTCTCAAAGAGCTAGGCTGTCCATCCATCTCTTCTGCGACATATTTCTGTTTTATTTTTCCTCCATGTTCAATTAAGTACTCATATAAATCACTTAAACCCTCAAAATACTGATAAAAGCTTCCCCTGGCAATTCCACTTTCTTTAATAATATCGGTTACATTAACTTTCTGATACGGTTTGCTTGAAAACTCTGCTAGTGCCACTTTTATAATTCTATTTCTTTTTGCTTCTTTTAAATTAAAAAAGGTTTCTTTAGGCATGTGTTATCCTCCTGATATTCATATGTATGTGTATTCATGTTCATAATATACTACGAGTAATTGTGAATGTCAATACACATTTGATCAATTTATCATTTTTTTTTATTTATTTTTTTAAAAAAAGAAAAGAGCGAAACATCTCGCTCTAAAAATTTTCTCTTATTTTTGTCCACTTTTTCATCTTTTCATTTACTGTTATTGTATATGCTGGACTCGTTGATGGTAAACTAATTAAATTTTTATCTTGCCATAGACTTTTATCAACATAGCGGGTAAATACTTCTTTTGCTTTTAGTCCATTAAAAAAAATATTTTTAATTTGTGGTGATGCTTTAAACATCCATGCAAAATTATTTACCTTAATGTCAGTGATACCAGAGTCACTACTGCCCTCCCTATAACAAGATTTAATTACATCCCATAAAGCCAGTTCATTATTTTTTATTACTTTGAGCTTTTCTTGATAGCTTTTTAATTCATCGTGTCTATATAATTGACCAATGATTTCCCAAAATTGATTCCTAGGGTATGCATAATACTCATATGCCTTAAGTGAAGCGATACCAGGAATTGATCCTAAGATTAAGGACTTAGCATAAGTTGTTTTTACTGGAGCAAAACTATAGATTTTCAAGATGATTATTTAAATAGTTTGCTTTTTATTAAGATATGCTATCCATTGATCATTATAAAACAAGTCAAGAATTGTTGTATTAAAATAAATAGCCAACTCCATAGCCAACCCTAGTGAAGGGTCTCTTCTACCAGTTTCTATTAACCCATAGAAGCTTCTTGATATTCCCAAATCACTAGCTACTTGTTTTTGGGTTACACCCTTCTCCTTACGTCTTGATACCAGCGCTTGCCTGTCCTTTAATTCTCCCACAAGATTTCCTCCTAAATTAAATTTACTCTTCTACATTTTCATATGTAATCGTTAAGTTTCTATCAAAAGAGGAGATTTGTTGAATCCAAACATTACCATCAGCATAACTAAATAGCGAACCATCTTCAAGTCTGTAAACAAAGTGATTATTTGCACTGCTTTTTTCCCAAGTTCCTAAATAGAGATAACCATCTCTTAGAAAATAGGCTTTTCCCTTGCCTAAAATATTAATCTCACTTTGCAAACCATCAATAGGAACCTCTACGGATTTGACAGCTGCTTCTATTAAGATAATATTATCTGCATAGACCTTGTCCTCATCTCTAGTATGAAAAACCTCACCATTTAGATATCTGACATATCTATTAGTTTCTTGGTCAAACTTCCACCCTACTTGATGCGGATATTGTGTAGTCCCGTAATTAATCAAAATTTCTAAAACATTACTTCCTGACTCCATTTCACCATAATTCAATTCGGGTAAGGGCTTAAGTGGCCTGTTTCTTACTTGTGCAAACCTTAAAACTTCACTTGATTTTACATGAGTCCTATGCGGTGACCTTTTAGCTGTATCAACATAAAAGTATCCTCCGGCTGTTGTTATGCTACACATACTCTTAAGATTATTATCTCTAATATATGCCATAGCATCCATATTCCCACCTACATGAGTTAATACTGTGCCATAAGCCTGAAGTATTTGAGCATAATAATATCTTGCTGATCTAATGGGTCCTACTACACCTGGATCATAGTTGTAAAAACCAGCTAAGTACCTAGTGTAAGTCCATTCACAAACCATCTCATATACAATATCGGCTTTATCTAAATTAGATTGAGGCCTAGCATTAGGATGGTTATCTATCATCACAAAAAATGCTCCTGGTAATTCAGGCTCGTGGATGATAATTTCCTCTTCTTCCTCTTCTTCAAAGACTTCTTCGTAATAATCATCTTTGTTAGGTCCCAAATTATCACTATTTGTAGCATCTGTGCTACATGAAGCAAAAATTATAATGATAATAGCTAAAATTATAATATAAGTTTTTAATTTCATATCATCTTCCTTTCTAATCAATACTTTTAGTAGTATACCCAAAATATAGCCATTAGCCAATATATACTTATATTATACCTCACTTTTTGCAGGAATTCTTTAGCAAGTTAGAGAATAAGATAATATATTTCGAGGAGGGAAGTAAAATGGACCAAATACAAAAAGAAGCTTTAACTGTTTTGAAAAATAGGTATAGTCATAGAAAGTTTATTGACAAACCTCTTGAAGATGAAGTGCTGAATGAGATTTTAGAAGTTGGTCTTGCTGCTGCAAGTGGAGGAAATTTACAGCCTGTGAGCATAATCAAGGTTCAAGGCACAGAGAAGAAGAATCAGATTAGTAAAATTTGCAACCAAGGATTTATCAAAGATGCTGATACTTTATTAGTTTTTATTGCTGACTATTATAGAATGAAGCAATGGGCTATGGTTGAAAAAGCTCCTTTTGGTAGAGAACAAGCCTTTAGAGACTTTATTATAGCTATTGAAGATGTTATGTGTATGGCTCAGTCTATTGAATGTGCTGCTAATTTATTAGGTGTTGGCAATGTGTATATTGGCACTGTCAATGCAAAGTATGATGAAATGAAAGAGCTACTAAACTTACCTAAGCTAACAATACCATTATTAATTACTTGTCTAGGCTATTCTGATGATAAAGGCATGAATAGAGTAAAACTTGAAAAAGATGTAGTTATCCATGAAGAAAGCTACCAAACCTTAAGTGATGAAGAAGTAAAAGAAAGAGTAGTTGATTACAAGTATAATAATTGGATTCAAAAGCTAGAAGGTGAAGCACTAGATAAATACCTTAAACATTTTGAAGAAGTAGCCCTTGAAGTCAATGGAGAAGAATGGGCAAGTAAGGTAGTGGCGAAAATAAAAGAACAAGGTGGCATAAATAGAGCTCAGTATCGTTTCGGATGGCATTATAATCCTTTAGTTCAAAGAAGCTATAATGATAAAATCTTCAAGTTTTACAAAGACCAAGGATTCAAATTCTTGCCATAACCCTAAAATGACAACCTAATTCTAGAAGGTTGTCATTTTTTTTGTTTTTTTAAGAAATAATCCTTGACATAAATTCCTACATGTAATATTATAATACCAACAAACCGACGGTCGGTCGCTTAAGGATGTGAGTAAATGAAAGATGACAAAGATTATATAAGTAAAAAGAAGGAGTACTTAGAAGTAGCCTTAGAATTGTTTCATGAAAAAGGCTATGACAAAACCACTGTGCAAGAAATAATTGATAATATGGGAGTTTCAAAAGGAGCATTTTATCATTATTTCAAATCTAAAGAAGATGTGTTAACAGCTATTGCTGAGGAATACTCAAATGCTGCCATTCGGATTATTGAAAGCATTGCAAATGATCAGGAATATAATGCTATTGAGAAAATCAATAAATTAATCGAAGCAGTTAACACATATAAAGGTTCTAGAGAAAAATATCGTGCTAAAATGAAAAGCACTATCTTGGCTGAAAAAAACCCAAGACTAGAGAAAAAAATAATGGATGCTATTAAGCCTCCCTCAGTTAAACTGTTCCAGCAAATATTAGATCAAGCAGTTACTACTAATTATTTAGATCAAACTGATACAGAAGAACTAGCAATAGTCTTGCTGCATAACATACACGATCTAAATGCTGCAATTGACAGTTTAATTAGCAAATATCAAACTAGAACTGGTTTTGATAGCGATAATTTTATTAAAGAGCTAGAAAGCAAATTAGAGTTTTATGAAAAATTATTTGATAGGATTGTTGGATTTAAATCAGGATCAATCAAATTGAAGGAATCGTATCTAAGAAGATTTACTAACTATTAGTAAATTTTTTTACAAATACACAGACCGACAGTCGGTCTGTAAAAAAGAATTAAGAGGTGGAGTTATGAACAAGCAAATTTTACTTAAACTTGAAAGTGCAAATCATAGTAATTTTGATGATGTTGGTGGAAAAGCAGCAAATTTAGGCGAAATGATTACTTCTAAAATGCCAGTTCCAACTGGCTATGTATTAACAACAACTGGATATGACTTATTCATACAAGAAAATAGTCTTCAAGATAGAATATCAAAGTTGTTGAATGAAAGTAATTTGTCAGACTTTGATGATTTAGAAAAAGTATCTAAAGAAATAAAGTCTCTCATAAATGATAGTGAGATGCCAGAGAAGCTTTTGGTTGAGTGGTTAGCAAAAAAAGACTATTTTGAGAGTAAATCTTTTGCAGTAAGATCATCTTCTACTGCAGAAGATTTACCAGGACTATCTTTTGCAGGACAATATGATACTTTTCTAAATGTTAAAGGACTTGATAATATATTATCTTATATTAAGAAGTGTTTTGCTTCCTTATGGAATGCCAGAGCAATTTCCTATAGAGAGCAAAATAATATTGACAACTTTAGCATATCTCATGCAGTTGTACTCCAAGAACTTATAGACTCTGATAAGTCTGGCATTTTATTCACTGCCAACCCTATAAATGGCAGAAGAGATCAAATGCTAATTAATTCTTCCTTTGGACTGGGAGAAGCAGTCGTTGGAGGAGAAGTTAACCCTGATCAATGGGTAATAGCCAAAAATGGTGAAATTATAGAAGAAACTATAGCAACTAAAGAAATGCAGTCTGTTAGAGCTAATTATGGTATAGAACTTGTAGAGATTGAAAAAAGTAAGCAAAATATCAAATCTCTTAATAAGAGTCAGCTAATGGAGTTACTTGAACTGGCTAAGACAGCTGAGGAGTATTTTGGCTCTCCTCAAGATTTAGAATGGGCTTATCTCAATAATAAGTTCTACTTGGTACAATCAAGACCAATTACCTCACTATACCCTATGCCTAAAAAGGTAGCAAGTAAAGATGATTTAAGAGTATTAATCAACTTTAATAATTACTCTCAAGCTATGCAGGAGCCTTTTACTCCTATGGGAGAAAGCATAATTGAATCACTTTTTGCCAGTGCAATTAATTACTTAGGACACGATGTCAAAGTTGACGATTTGTGGTGGCTCCAATCTATAGGAGGCAGATTGTTTATTGACTTTACAGATTTAGTTCGAACAGAAAAAAGTAGTTCTAAATTTAAAAATGTTGATGCAGCAGATAAAGACCCCGTGACAATTCAGGCAATAAAGCAATTTATTGAAAGAAATAAGTCTGAGATAATTGCTCCAGAGAAGCAATTTAAACTTAGGAAATTAATTAATTTCAAAGTTATTAAGCTTGGTTTAGGAATAATAAATCAATACCTATATGGTATTAGATCAGCTGAGAAAGCTAGAAATAAGGCTATTAATCTAGCAGACACAATCATCAGAGACTTAGAAAATGAAAAATCTAAACTAAAGTCACTAAGTGACAAGCTGAATTTTTTTAACAAACATGGTAAAACATTCTTCCTTGATGGCTTTGGAATAGTCTTTTATGTAGCTGTTTCTTCAACCTATATAGAAAAAGTGAAAAAGATGTTAGAAAATAATAATTTGCCAACTAATGATTTGAAATATGTAGAAAGATCTCTCCCTCACAGCCCAACAACAGAAATGGGTATGGAAATACTCCAGCTAGCTAGGTATTATGATGAACTGGGAGAAAAGCCTAGAGCAAATGATGAAAAAATTAAAGAGTTTATTAGTAAATATGGGCATAGAAATTTAATAGAGCTAGATGTTGGCATTAAACCATGGAAAGAAGATCCTAGTTATGTATTAGATCTTATCAATACCCATATTGATAATGAGACATATCAAAAAGGAATAGATAGCTTCAAAGAAGGAGAAGTTGAAGCAGAGAAAGCTATAAAAAGAATAGTTGATAGTCTAAAATCAAAAAATAAGAATCGAAGTGCTAAAAAAGCAGAGAAAATGCTTCTTGATTTTAGAGCAATGTTTGGTATTAGAGAAAAACCTAAATCATTTGTTAGAAAGTTTTTGACAATTTTTAGAGATATCTTACTTGAAATTGGTGACGATTTGTATTCTACAGGAGCAATAGATCATCCAGAGGATATCTTCTACCTAAAACTTCAGGATATAAAGCGAAACCAAGACTTAATTGATAAAGTGAAGAATAATAAAGAGCAATACCAGATTAATCTTAAGAAAAAAGCACCTAGGATCATTGCTAGTACAGGAGAAAGTATTTATGCAGCAAAAACTAATAATAAAGATGGGTCGCTAGAAGGAATACCTGTATCCTCTGGTGCTTATGAAGGCATTGCTAGAATAATACATAGTCCCAAGGAAGCATATAGATTGAAGAATGGAGAAATATTAGTTACAGCTGGTACAAACCCAACTTGGACTCCATTATTCTTAAAGCTAGGCGCTTTAGTAATGGAAACTGGAGGATCTATATCACACGGTTCTGTTGTTGCCAGAGAGTATGGATTGCCTGCTGTAGCAGGATTAGCCAATGCTACCAGCATTATTAAAGATGGTCAAAAAATAAGAGTAGATGGTGAATCAGGACTTGTTGAGATTTTAGAACAAGGTGGCAATTAATTGCCACCTTCTATTTACAGAATCACCGACCGTTAGTCGGTTTTGAAGGAGATTATTATGGATAAAAGAAAAATGATTATCTTATTTGCAAGTATTACTATTGCTATGCTTGGCTATGGATTAGCACTACCTATTCTGCCTTTTTATCTTGAAAAGTTTGGTGGTAGTGGAGTTCACTTGGGTCTATTAATAGCGTCATATGGCGTAATGCAACTAATGTTCGCTCCATTTTGGGGAAGAATGTCAGATAGATATGGAAGAAAACCAATACTTATTATTGGGATGATGGGTCTTTGCTTGGCTATGATTTTATTTGGACTCTCGACTAAGCTTTGGATGCTTTACGTAGCTCAAATGATTTCAGGTGTCTTAACTTGTGCCATGATACCAGTTTCTATGGCTTATACAAGTGATATTAGTACTACAGAGAATAGAAGTAGTGCAATTGGCAAAATTGGAGCTGCAATTGGCTTAGGTATGATTCTAGGACCTGGACTTGGGGGAGTATTAGCAAGAAACTCCCTTTCTACTCCTTTTTTCATTGCTATTATAATTGCCTTATTAACTATCCTAATCATTATAGGTTTTTTACCCGAATCACTACCTAAAGAAAGTCGTGAATCAGTGTCTAAGAGTTCAGAAAAGTTAGAAATAAAAGAAATATTTCAGGCCTTACTATCACCAATAGGGTTTGGATTATTTACAGTCTTTGCAGTAAACTTTGGAAAATCTAATTTCACTAGCATCTACAGCCTTTATGCCTATGAGCGATTTGGATTTGGAGTTAGTGAAATCGGTGGCTTATTAATGATTATGAGTTTAATGTATTTAATTGCTCAAGGGGTCTTGGTCGGACCGCTGACAAAAAAATTTGGTACTGAAAAAATCATCAGGCTTGCTTTACTTGGCAATGCTATTGGCTTCATATTGATGATTTTTGCTGCAAATCACTTAACTATGATTTTCTCAATCAGTTTCTTCACTCTTGTTAACTCGTTGCTTAAACCTGCAGGATTATCATTTATTTCTCAAAATGCAATTGGTAGCCAAGGAATGGCGATGGGTATAGCAGAATCCTATATGAGTTTAGGCAGGATAATAGGACCTCTGTGGGCTGGAGCTATTTTTGATGTAAACATACTGTTTCCTTATGTCAGCGGTGCTACTTTTTACATTATAATGTTTGCAATTAGTATCACTACTTTACGAAATATCAAATCTTTTAAGAAGCTTAAAGATGAAAAGCTTGCTTAAAAAAAGATCCCCAAAATTCTTTGGGGATCTCTGAATTTATTACTATAATTTATCTTTTATCCACTCAATAATAATCTCATCATAAAAATCATGATACTTATGACCACCTTTTTCTTGCAAGATACAGCTAATACTGCCCTTTTTCATTCTGGGTGACATTAAATTGAAAAATTGTTCACTACCAAAATAAGATATAGTCTGATCATCTTTGGTGTGGATAATTAAAATATCTTTGTTCTCAAAAACTTTTGGTTTTCTTGCTGCTTCAATACTAGCACTCTGAGGCATCTCTAAGTTTTCTATATTAAAGTGCTCTACTGCTTTTTCATCATTATAGTAAGCTGAGCCATTTATTGGCACGATTACATTGAATCTGTCATCAAACAAAGGCAGCAAATAACTAACATAAGCTCCCATCGAAAAACCAATAACACCTGCTCTATCTTCTTGTACTAAATCTTCTGAAGCTAAGTAATCTAATACAATAGTAGCTCCTTTTACATAGTCATTCATGACAAATGTCATTGAAGCCATAAAGCTTTTTCCTGAAAACAGCTCAAAAAAGTTCAACGGCATCCTATTTCCATGCCATTTTGCCTGTAAAATCACTACAAAATAATTGTTTAAAGCTAATTTTTTCGCTAAGCTAAACCAGTCCTTAGTACTCCCAAACAAACCATGAAGTAAAAAGATAGGCTTAGTACTGTTTTCTCCATAAACAAAATAACTTACATTTCCCTTAATTATCTTTTTTTTATAGATTATTCTTTGCATAGTTTCCCCTTGTATTTATAAATCCCCTCAAGATGAGGGGATTTGTCTTTATGCTTTAGCTATTTCTTTTCCAAACTCAATAGCCTCTTTTTGAGCTTCTTTATCTGGATTCCATTGATTTCTAAATCCATCATTTATTATTTCAAATCCAGCATCTTTCATTTTTTCACTAACAAGTTTAACAGCTTCACCACTCCAGCCATAGCAACCAAATGCTGCAGCTTTTTTCTTCTTAAACTTGGCTTCCTTAGCTAGATGAATAAAACCAGCAACTGAATGTAGCATACTGTTATTCATTGTTGGTGAACCAACTATTACTGTTTTAGACTTGAAAACTTCACTAATGAGATCATTTTCATCACTATGTGGCAAGAAGAATACTTTAACAATAACGTCATTATCAACTTTTCTAATTCCTTGTACAATATTATCAGCTAGCTTTTTAGTTCCTTCCCACATGCTATCATATATAATTGTAATTTGGTTTTCTTGATAATCATTAGCCCATTCAACATACTTCTCTACTATCTGCATTGGATTGTCACGCCAGAGAACTCCATGACTAGTAGCAATCATTTCTATTGGCAAGTCAAGAGCCATTATCTCATCTAACTTCCTTCTTAGTAGCATACTAAATGGATTTAATATGTTTGCATAATATTTTAGTGCTTCTTCAAATAAGGCACATTGATCTACCAAATCATTAAATAACATATCTGATGCAAAATGCTGCCCAAAAGCATCGTTACTGAACAAAATATTATCCTCTGTTAGAAAGGCAGCCATACTATCAGGCCAATGTAACATTGTCATTTCGACAAAAATTAGCTCCTTACCATTACCTAAATCTAGTTTATCTCCTGTTTTTACAACATTAAAGTTCCAATCTTGATGGTATTGGCCCTTAAGTGATTTCACAGCATTTTGCGAGCAATAAATTGGCGTATCTGGTATGTGCTGCATTAGCTCTACTAAGGCACCACTATGATCCACCTCTCCATGGTTTATTACAATATAATCAATATCTTCAAGATTTATTTCTGATTTTAAGTTTTCTACAAACTCCTTAGCATATGGCAACCAAACAGTGTCAATTAATACATTCTTCTCTTCCTTAATTAAGTAAGAATTATATGTTGAACCTCTGTGAGTTGATAGCTCTTCGCCATGAAAAGTACGTAAATCCCAATCAACTTTTCCAAGCCAATATACATTGTTTTTTAGCTTCTTTTTCATTTCACAAACTCCTTTCAAATTTCACTTACATACTTATTATACTACTCTGTTTATCTTTTGCCACTTAATTCAAGAAATTATTCCTATAATAGTACTGTGCAATTAGGAACTTCTCCAGTACTGACTTAGCATCATTATTAAGTTCTCTAGTTAAATTTCCATCAACTTTAAAATATCCATCTCTATGTACCAAAGTCGTCTTATCTCTCAACTCATTAGAAATTTTCATAAAAGCATTTCCTTGATAACCAGCTAAGTCAAAGAACTCATTCATCAAGAAGTATGGTCCGATTGTTCTACCTTGACCTATGAAATCATTCTCTAAAACTTTCTTAGCTTCATCATTAGCCCATATAAGATAAGGAGTGTTGTAGTAATTATAAAAGCCTTCTTCAGTATCTAAGTCTATGTTTATACCAAGCTCATGGTAAACAGAATTATTATCTCCAAGCCATGGGTTATGATCTCCAAATAAAATAATTACTGTAGCATCTTGCTCTCTAAAATAGTCAATAAACTTGCTCACTTGTTGATTTGTATCATAGATGCCTGCTAAATAATTGTTTAGTATATTAAATGAAGCTTGACTTATGCCCATGTCATTAATATAAACTATGTCACCTGTGTGAGTAGCAGGATATGGACCATGATTTTGATAAGTGACACTGAAACTAAAGTAAGGGTTAGATTGTTCTTTAGCTATTTCATAAAAGCGAATAATTTCAGGCAATAATATTCTATCACGAGCGATTGTGTTATTAGCGATTGCCCCATAATGATTTTCAAAATAATAGTAATTATCAAATCCTAAATACTCATTAACATTTTCCCTATTATAAAACCATTGATAGCAAGGGTGGCTTCCCTCTACAAGATATCCTTGATTTGCAAAGTAATGCACATAAGAGTTGGTCATTGATCTAAACTCATGATAATTAGTGTATCCTGTTAAAAATCCCCATTCGGTATCAACTGTTTCTCCAGCAAAGATATTATTTACGATCTCTCCGCTGACAGATTCTTCAACTAGAGCATGCCACTTATTATATACATCTATTTTAAAATCAACTTCTGAAAACTTGGAAAAATCATTATATCCTTCTAACATTATAGCTATTACATCTACTTTTCTTTCATTCTCAATATCATCACTTGAATACCTTTCCAAAATGCTTATTGCCACTTCTTCTTGATAGCCATTTGGTGGGTGATCAAATAAGCTTGTATAACTATAAATAAATGGATAAATAAATCCTCTAGAGATATAGTTTTGGGTTTGCGACCACCTATTTATTAATTCATAGTTCTCTATAGCTTCGTATATCTCTGCACTAGTATAAACTGTGCTAAAAAGTGTAGCGCAGATCATAATAACTGTTACTGTACTCACAATTCTTATTTTTTTGGATAGTGTAGTTATATAAAGCATTTTGAGAATTATAGTAATTATAATAACTGATACAATAGTTATTATAATCTGCCAGTTTAGACTAAATGAAAACTCCCCCATCATATTTGTTGCTTCATTAATTAAGGTCAAATCCTTCATTATTAAAGGATCATTTCTTATAGTTATTTTAAAATAATTTACAAGTGAAATTGTAATAGTAAGGATTGATGTCAGCAAAAAGCTTAACCACACTTTTCTTGTTAATGAAAACAAAAGTAGAATAATTAAGACAATAGGAACAGTATTGAGTAATGCTATGATTGGCGTTTGAAAATAAGATGCAAGCATAGCTAGCCTATAATCCCCCGTAGCAAAATACATATTAACTATACTAATTCCAGTAGCCAAAATAACTAAACTTAAAGCAGTAATTGGCAAGCAACTTACAAACCCTCTAACTCTATCTATATGATTCCTTAAGCACATAGTCTCTCCTTGTTTCTAATTATCCGTTAACATCTGGATAAACTTACTTGCTAAACTTGGGTCAAATTGACTTCCTATACATAGACTAATTTCTCTTAATGCTTCCTGACGTGTATATGCATTTCTATATGGTCTCTCACTAGTCATAGCTTCAAAAGTGTCAGCTAGTGCAATGATTCTACTCATCAAAGGAATTTCATCTTTAGCTAAGTTATCAGGGTATCCTTTGCCATCCCATCTCTCATGATGGTGCTTCACACCAATGGCAATCTCACTTAGTTGAGGCACCTGGGATAAAGCATTAGCAGCATTCTCTGGATGAAGCTTAATTAAATCGTACTCTCTATCTGTTAGCTTACTTTTCTTATTTAAGATGTCTTTATTAATTAAAGCTTTACCTATGTCGTGTGACAACCCCCCAAAGTAAGTTAGCGTTGAAAATTTATCAGGCAAACCTAAATATATTGCAAACTCCTTAGCAAGACTAGCAACATTCTCACTATGATTATTTGTATAATTATCATGAATTGATAGAAGCTCTATCATGGCTTTAATTATACCTTCTACCATTACGTGATGTAAGTCTTGCATCTCCTTTTCTTTCCTTTTTAAGGTATTATAAAAATAGCTTTTTTCACTAGTAAAGCTGTCAATATTATTAAGCCACACTTCAACTTGATATTTAGCTATTTCTTTATTTTTAAAACCTTCTGCCGGAATAAAGAAAGGATTCTCATGTAGTTTACCTTTCCAGATTAGAAAAGGGTGCAGCTGTATTACATTAATTATCATTTCATCAGTAAACTTATTCAAGTTATATCTACACAGCGCTGTTACAGGTAGCTTGTCAAATATTCTCTCATTTATCTTCCACTCATATTCAATAATTAAATCACTACCATCTTCATAATCCAAAACCCAGCTTATCTCTCCAGTAATTGCCAGTCCAGCATACCCTTTATTGACTGCATCTTCAACAAGCTTCTCTATTAGCTCTATCATCTTATCAGTATGAAATTTTCCTGAATTAGAATAAGCTTCTTCTCTATATAAAACTACCAGATCTCCACAGCTCTTATCTATACTATCTTTTACCTTTTCTAAAACCTTCTCACTATTATCATCTCCAACAATATATAAACATTTTTCATTTCTAGCAAGGGAGCACTCAATGTAGCTAACTATATAATCTACTATTTCATCTAAACTTTCATACAAAGCAACAATATGCATACCAGGTTTTATCATGTTTCTCTTTGTAAACTTCTCCATCAATATAACCTCTCCCTTCTTTCTCTATTTGTATGCCTTAGATTATACATTAATCTGTGTTATTTGATAAGATTAAAGATAGTCCACTATATTCTAACGTTGCAAACAAAAATTAGTTAAAATTTACATTAAATCTTAGAAAATATAGAAGTATTTAAATAAATCTATATTATAATTATAGATAATAGCATTTAAATTATTACTTTCGATAGGAGGCTTGCAATGAGAAGAAAATCTCCATTAATTATTTTGCCTACAATTTTTATCCTACTACTTTTATTACTTGTTAAACCAATTTCTGCTCAACAAGATCTAGAGCTAGCACCTAGTTTTTACGATATGTTTGAAAATCACGGTTCTATAATGTTACTAATTGATGCAACCTCAGGAGACCTTCTTTATGCAAATAAATCAGCTGCAAACTTTTATGGTTACTCCCAAGAAGAACTCACAAAACTTAAGATATCTGACATTAATACATTAAGTGATGAAGAGGTAAGTTTTGAAATGGAATCAGCAGTTAAAGAAGAAAGAAACTTTTTTGTCTTCAAGCACCTTCTTGCAAATGGGGAAATACGGACAGTGGAGGTATACTCTTATCCATATGTGATAAATGAAACTCCTATGCTTTTTTCCATAATTAATGACGTAACTGAAAAAGCAGCTTTGGCTGAGTTAACTGAAAAGACAACTACTAGCCTAATTTATGGAGGCATTGTCTCAATACTTCTTGCACTACTAATAGCTTATTATTTCAGTAAAAAAAACAAGGAACTAAGAGAAGCAACGAAAGAACTTAACAATTTCAACAAACTTCGTGAATCTTTAATTAATGCAGATGACAGATATATTTATCTAAAAAACGAAAATCTAGAATATGTTTTTGTTAATGAAGCTCTAAAGCATAAGCTAAATCTTTCTGAAGATGAGATTGTTGGTAATACAGATGAAATGCTTAGCAATTATGAATTCTCAGATGCTTTATTAGTGCATGAAAAGCAAGTTGTAGATGAAGCAGTTGGAGTTGATATCGAAATAGAAGTTGGTCGCAGTTATTATCTTGTAAATCTATTTCCTATTTTACTTCTAGATAACAGCTATGGAGTAGGAGCTTATATTGAAAACATAACTCAAATTAAAGCCATAGAAAGAATTGAAAAGAAGGCTTCACTTCGCAATGAGATCTTAACAAATATTTTAACAAATCAGACAGACACAAAAGATGATTTGCTAACCTATGTTTTAGAAGAGTCATTGAAGTTAACAGAAAGTGACTATGGACATATTTATGTATATGATGAAGCAAAAGATATCCTTGAAATGAGCAAATACAGCAAATCTGTGCAAAATAATTGCAAGCTTGAGAAGATGGAGTTTGAAAGCCACCTCAAGAGTAGCCCTTTTTTTAGAAAAATTCTTAATAATAAAGAATCCGAAATAATTAATAATTTTGATGAAATTAGCAAAATGCTTAATAAAGGCCATGTTCCTATAAATAATCTCATGTCCATTCCTGTAGTCGTGGAGAATAAAGTGCTACTAACCATCTCATTAGCAAATTCTAATGATGAGTAC
Source organism: Clostridia bacterium (assembly GCA_003557085.1). Lineage (GTDB taxonomy): Bacteria > Bacillota > UBA994 > PWPR01 > PWPR01 > PWPR01. The sequence continues at coordinate 25,133 of PWPR01000223.1, forward strand.
ATCAAAGACGATCTAGAAAATATGCATATATTACTAACGGGTTTATGGAACGTTTTAGAAAGGAAAGCAAAGACTAGTGAGTTAATTTCAACTAACCAAGATCTTTATCAAAGCAAAGAACAAATACAATTATTGCTCAATTCTACTGTTGAAGGTATTTATGGCATTAATAAAGAAGGAAGCTGCACTATAATTAATAAAAGCGCTATCAACCTGCTTGGTTATAGTTCGCAAGAAGAACTTATCGGAGAGCATATGCATAGCTTGATTCATCATTCATATCCAGATGGCAGCCCTTTAGAAGTCAAAGACTGCAAAGTTCATGAAGTAATCATGTCTGGCGAAGGCCAGCATAGTAACTCAGAAGTCTTTTGGAGAAGAGACGGTTCACAGCTTGAAGTTGAGTATTTTGCTTATCCTCAAGTTCATAATGGAGAAATTATCGGAGCAGTAGTCACCTTTATTGACAACTCTGAAAGAAAGAAGTATGTGAATCATATTAAACACTTAAGCTATCATGATTCATTGACAGGACTGTATAATAGAATTTACTTTGAAGAAAAACTGCATAAAGAGGATGTTGAAAGTAATATGCCTCTGTCAATTATCTTTAGTGATATTAACGGACTGAAGTTAATTAATGATGTTTTTGGTCATCAAGCTGGAGATCAGTTATTGATTGAGGCAGCTGAAAGCATCAAGAAAACATGTAGAGACTCAGATATTTTAGCTAGAGTTGGTGGAGATGAATTTGCTATAATTTTGCCAAATACCAATCAAGAACAAGCAAGGATTGTTATTGAGAGAATTAAAGCTAAACTAGCTCAAATCCAAGTTGAAGCTATTAAAGGTAGCATTTCAATCGGAAGTGCCACAAAAATTGAAGAAGAAGACATTGAACGAGTGATGCAAGATGCAGAACAAGAAATGTATAAAGACAAAGTGTTAAACAAAAGTGAGAATGACTCCATGTTTATCAATAATCTCATAGACAAGTTATTTTCTAAAAGTGAAAGAATAGCACTTCACTCAGAAAATGTTAGCATATTAAGTAGAAGCTTAGCGCAAAGACTAGAGCTTGACCAAGATGATGTTTCAAAAATTGAAGAACTGGCTAAGCTGCATGATATAGGCAAGGTAGCCTTCAGCCAAGATCTTTTACAAAGTGAAGACTCTTTATCAAGCGAGGAGAAAAAACAGCTAGAACGACATTCATCAGTTGGGTTTCGTATACTTAGTTTATTTGATGAAACAGTCAATATTGCAGAAGGTGTGCTGTTTCATCACGAACACTGGGATGGTAGTGGCTATCCCAAAGGGTCCTGTGGCGAAGATATACCTATTGAAGCTAGAATTGTTGCAATTGCTGAAGTATATGATTCTCTAACAAATGAGTATAATAAAGATAAGCTCTCAAAAGACACAGCTCTCCGAATCATCAGTGAAGAAGCTGGTAAAAAACTAGACCCAAACTTAACAAGAATATTTATCGAGATGATGCAAGAAAAGGACCCTTTATCATAAGGATCCTTTTCTTTCTAATATCCAATCAATTGCTAAATGCTCGTCTTATTTCAATAAGCTATTCAAAATTGCATTAAACACCAACTTATAAGTGCCTCTTGCTTGAGCTCTAAACTGAGGTCTCATACCATAGAGATAAACTTTTCCTTTGCCTACATCAACTTCTACTAAATTAGATCTATAAGCTAAATGATGTTCTCCAAGAACCCAACCACTAAGCAATATTTCTTCTCCTGGATATTTTCCTACAGGAAAAGCCTCTCCCTTAATTTCAAACACGGGACTTCTTAAGAACAAAATAGAAGCTTCTCTTTCCATCCCCCAAGTGATAGGTCTTCTTAAGTCTAAAACACTTCGCAAAAACGATCCTGGTATATAAAAGTCCTCATCAGGAAGACTTTTTACAATATCTTCTACAGGCAAATAGAAATGCTTGATAACCTCTGGACAAACATTATCAAAGGCAAGTAAAGTGCCACCATTTTTAGTAAATTCTAAAAGCTCTCTTAGTTCTTTTTCTCCAAGCCCACCTTGATATTCAGTAGGATAATCTTTACCTAAGCCATCTACTAACATAGGCATTCTATTTTGAGGAAGAACTATAACATCATACTTACTTAACCTATCATATCTCAAATCTTGGTCTGAAAAATTTTCAAAATTAATATTGTAATTCTCAAAAATAAACCTAGTCCATCCTTCATCAGTTGATGGTGCATGTGACTTATAAAGACCTACTTTAGGAGCTCTATCAATCATTCTCAGTGCTCCATAAGATGACTTCATATGGCCGACAACACCGGAAATAGGTTCTAATAGCTTATCTTTGACTATAAAAGTGCCAACTGGCAAGTCTTCCGCTTCTTTTTCTAAGCGATAAACTGTTTCTCCACTTTCTAGTAAGTCATTGACCATTTTATACGCTTTATTAGTTTCTGGTCTTATGTAAGTCCATTCTCCACCTTCATCATGTGGGTAAATAGAAGCAAAGTCTTTCTCACTCAACTCACTAATTAATTCTGACTTGACTTCAAACTCTTTTTCAATCTGATCACATCTCACACCCATTTGCAGAGGTAAGGTTTGTGCTGTCATATCATAAGGTCTCTTTGGAGGACCTCCAGGATAAAGTCTTAAATCTGGATACTCTTGAACTTCTAACAGTGTTTTCGCATAGCCTCCATAAGGTTGATTTAACTTTACAATTAAAGATCCAGCTGCATATTCTTTACCATCAGCAACAAAGTCATCTAATGCTCTTTCTATTTCTACTAAGCCATTCTCTAGCACTTGCATCATCTCAAAAGCTGTAAATGGATCACGTTGAGTTGAAGGAATGACAAATCCATAAGGTGATTCATTTCTTTCAATAGCTCTCTTGTGAATTCTATAAAAATTCTTAACCCAATCTTTTCTGTTTTTAGCAGCATGCTGCAAGCACGCAAAGGCAATAATCTTATCATATTCAACTATATCTCTTAGTGACCATGTTCCACCTGGCCA
>PWPR01000124.1 GCA_003557085.1 Clostridia bacterium
ATATTGATTATATGCATAAAAGTGAGCATATGTTGCTGATGGATGCCAAGAACCTCTCATTTGTCTCATTGGACCACCATGCACCCAAACTATTGCAGGATATTCTTTTTGAGGATCAAAATCAGCAGGCTTGAAAAGGAAAGCATCTATATCCCAGTTCTTTGCTCCCTTATATGTTATGAGTTCACTTTCAACTAGTTTTTCAGCTAATCCTTCAGGCATAGAATAAGTTAGTTGCTGACACTCAAGCTTATCTAGTTTAACTATCCATAAGTCTCCATTCTCTTTCTTACTACAGTGCATAAAGGCTAGAATACTGCCATCTGGAGAATACTCTGGAGCTAAGTTTGTTAAAGCGAAGTCTGTGAGTTTCCGCTCTTTATCATTTGACAAGTCATACTCATATAGCTGCCTCTCTACCCTATAACCTTTGTTAGATGCATATGTAAATCTTTGTCCATCAGGATGAATAGAGATATTGTCACCCATTTGTCCAATATCTTCACATTGACCAAAAGTCAATTGTTTTAATTTATCTGTCTCTAAAGAATATGTATAATAATGAAAATACCCATCATTCTCAAGACCAAATATTAGCTCATTTCTTTTCATATTAGGGGTTACATTAGCATAGAATGAACCTCTTTCTTGCTTATCTCCTACAGAAAGTATTTTCTTAGTTTTGATGCTAAACTGACTAACTGCATTAATAATACTATAATCAACCCACTCTGACTTATCTGGAATTGTAGCTAGATAGTAATCCAAATTTGCTCTAAATCTCCCACTAAGGCGATATATAAAGCTGTTATTGCTTAACCATTTCCCTTCCTCTATCATCCTTTGATGACCTTCTGAGCGCCATACATGCTTTCCATTTGCAGTTGCTATTGCCAGATAAGGCTTTTGATTATCATCTAGGAATGTGTATAAAAACAGAGAATCATCAGGAGAGAATTCAAAAGCATCCATACCAACTGTCTGGCTAAATCTTGCTGCAAAAACTTCACCTAAACCTTTAAAACTATGGCTAGTCCCATTTACTAGATGATAAAAAGTTATATTCTCTCCATCTGTAAAGGCAATTGTTTTACTATCATTAGATAAAGCTACTTTTGACCTAGTTTTCCCTAAGGTTGTAATTATTTTCTTATTCATTTCATCATCATAAATAACTACATTGCTATCCTCAATTAATACTAAACCATGTTTTGTGTAAGCTACACCGGACACGCTACTTTTTGCCTTTGTAATTTTAGTTGATTCATTTGTATTAATGTCCACTAAGTATGCATCAGTGATTCCACCATCATTATACTTATAGCACAACTTTTGGCCATCAGGAGACCACTTGTAGCCTGATAAATATTTGACGTTCAAAATTTCATTTAATTTAATCATTAAGATACCTCCATTATTCAGTATTTAATTCTTTGACCATCTTGCAACTCTGTGCTTGGCACACTTACGATCAAATCACCTTCTTTCAAACCTTGCACAACCTCTACTTTATCTGATGTCATTAAACCCAACTTAACTTCCACTTGCTTTATATGATTTTCCTCAATTAAAAAAGCATAATACTTATTATTAATATTGAAAATACTATCTCTACTAATAGTCAAAACATCTTCTCGTTCTTCTAATATAATCTCAACTTCAACCTCACTACCAATTACATTTTTTAACTCTATTACTGAACCTAGCTCAACACCTATTCGTTTTTGTCTAATACCCAAGTCAGAAACTCTTTCTACTGCAATAGGATGAATTTTTTCTATATTTGTTGAGCTTTCATCTGGCAAATACGCTTTCTGTCCAACAGCTATTTCATCTGCTCTACTTGCTAAAATTTCTAGGTACAAATATGTACTTTCTAGTTCTGCTACTTGAAACAATGGATTACCAGGTAATACAGTATCCCCTTGGTTAACATCAAGTGATACTATAGTTCCATCAAAAGGTGCTTTCACATGGTAATTATCTTTGGCATTTTCCATTCTGGCTATGTTTAACTCTATTTCTGAAATCTGTGACAAAGCCTGTTCTCTTTGATAAGCAGATCCCCCACTTATCACTTCTTGAAAATTGCTCTTAGCTAATAAGTACATCCTTTTTGCACTATGATAATTCAATTCTAGTTGATCCAACTCTCCTTTTGTCAATATTCCTCTATCAAGCAAACTCTCTGCTCTATAAAACTCATCTTTAGCATATTCATAGCTTAGTTCTTGTATTTCTAGTTCTATTTTGGCTTTTTCAACCAAAAGTTCTTCTGGCTCAACTAACTGCCTATAACTAATTTTAGCTTGCTTAAGTCTCTCTTTTAATACTTCTATCTCATACTCAAGATCACTTGCTTTAATTATAATAATTTCTTGGTCTTTTTCTACCATATTTCCAATTTGATAATTTACTCTAAGTACGCTGCCATTAATCTGAGCCAGTATATTTGCTCTTCTTCTTACTCTTAGTTCAGCTCTTTCACTTATAGAATCTATTACTTCACCTACAACTACCTCTTCTGTTTCTACCACAACAGCAGAAAAGTAATCATAAGCAAAATATCCTACTATTGCTATGACTAGGGTTATGATAATAACTACTTTTTTCATTTTAGACCATCCTATTCTTAAGTGCTTCTAAGAAATCTAATTTTTCAATCCTTCTCTTTGTAGCAAGTTGTGCTATGTACACAAATACTATAGTAAACACTGCTGCTAGAACAAAACTAATTCCTGATGCCTTGATACTCAATGTATATAGCTCGTTAGAAAATATTAAGTCTAAGCTAGATATAAGAGCTCTTCCTAAAGGAATTCCAAGCATAATACCAATAGTAGTTAAGATATAGTTTTCTTTCTTAATCAATGCAAATATCTCTCTTTTTCTAAATCCCATTACTCTTAGTGAAGAAAACTCAAGTAATCTCTCTGATATACTCATATTAGTTGAACTATATATGATTACAAATCCCAAAATTCCGCCAAAAAAAACCATTATCCCAATAGCGAGTATAATCAAACCAGTGAACTCTTCAAATACTTCTCTTAACTCTTGGTTTGATAATATTGATGACACTATAGTGACCTCTCTAAGCTCTCTTACAATATTATCTTTTGAGTTTATATAGATTCCAGTCATCATATCATCATCAAGTAGCATTTCATTCATGTAATCAATATTCATATAAGCATTGATTCCAAACAACTGCTTGGTTATGTTTTTCACTTCTAGAAAAACATTATCTCTTTCTGGTATAAATGAGGCTATCTCAATATAGTCGCCAATTTCCAAATCAAACTTACGCGCCATATTTTCTGAGACAATCATACCAGTTTGCGGGACTCTAATACTTTGATAACTTAAATCGTTAAATGAAAACATCTTAGTATCTTCATTTATACCAATGACATTTATTACATAGTTTTCTCTTCCTCTTATAAATTCAAAGGGATATTCTGACTTTGGTTCTATCAAATCTGCGTCTACTAACTCATTAAACTCATTAATATTACTTATACTAATTGGTCTGGAGAAGTTAATCTCATAGTCCATTGACATAAATTCTCCAAAATGAAGATTAAACATCTCATCAAAAACATCATTCATGTAAACTGAAAATAGTAAGAGGGCATAAGTAAGTGCTATACCTATAATTATAAAAGCTATTCTGCTCTTTGATCTTAAAATATTCCGAACAACATTTTTCCAACTAAATGACAAATTTTGCCATAAGATTGGTATTTTTTCTAAAATTGTTCTTTTACCAATCTGTGGAGTTGGTGGACGCATAGATTCTGCAGGTGAAATATAACTTATTCTAAGTGCTCCATAAGCACCTGCAGCAGTACAGAAGACCATAGCTAAGATAATTGATAAAATAATGTACTGATAATATAGCTCAATGGTTAAGAAAGGAATGTTAAAAAACTCTACATAAAGTGCTGTCATCATACCAGATATTCCATAACCTATTGCTAAGCCTAATACTCCACCTATTATTCCTATACTTAAAGCATACTTCATGTAATGCCACAAAACCTGTTGATTACTATATCCTAGAGACTTTAGTATCCCGATAGCTATTCTGTCATTCTCTACTATCCTTTTGAGCATAACTCCCAATATTACTGCTGCAACAAGTAAAAAAATTAAAGGAATAGAGTCTGATGCTTTTTTCAACCCATTAATCTCTTCATGGACCATTCTATTGCTAATTTGATCTTGCCTTCTAGTTATCCTAAGCAAACCATTGTACTCTAAAATGTTTTCAAGCACATCTTTCAAGCTGTGTTCAGCATTTGATTCATATAACGTTAAAACTATATTATTATAGCTATTACCTAGCCCATACTGATTGGACACAAATTGATCATCAAGATATAAGATGCCAAAGTTAATAGGATTAGGAATAAAAGTTTGCTCACTTTCAATTAAATAAACAAACTCTGGACTAGCCACAGTTGCTACTACTTCCAACTCCCTTTTTTGCCCATAAGCTTGAAATACTAGTTTATCTCCTAACTTAATGTTTCTGGCATTTGCAAACTGCTCAAGAACTGCCACCTCAGAGCTACCCTTGGTTGGCAATCTTCCTTGTTTTAGCTTTAGCTCATTGACTCTATCAGCTTTATTAGGTAATGATATAATTTTTACTGTAACTCTTTCATCATCACTCTCAGTTATAAGTGGTGCTTCGAATACATGCCTTCCATTAACATGGTTTACTTGTGGTAAGCTTTCTAGTCTTTCAAGTGTCGTTTCGTCTGAATTTACCAAATCAATATAATAATCTGCAAAGTTATTCTCTTCATAATATTTATGTAGAGAATCTTTTAAGTTTATTGCTGATATATTGAATGAAGTATAAATTAGAATACCAATAGTAAGTACAACTAAGATAGCAATGTATTGTCCTTTTGACTTCTTAACTGTTCTTATTAAGCGTAGATTAAGTGTGTTCATTATTATTTACCACTCTATTTCTTCAGGATCTAGTGGTTGCTTATTAATGTAATCCTCAATAATTTCGCCACTTCTCATACGAATTACTCTATCTGCCATCTTACCTATTGCTGAGTTGTGGGTTATTACTAAAACAGTTTTGTTTAAGTCTCTATTTATGTCTCTTAGTAAACGAAGTATTTTCTTACCTGTGTCATAATCAAGTGCTCCAGTAGGTTCATCACATAATAACATCTCCGGATTTTTGCAAACTGCTCTGGCTATAGCCACTCTTTGCTGCTCTCCTCCACTAAGCTGTGAAGGAAAATGGTCTATACGATCTAATAATCCTACCAAACTAAATACCTCATCAATATCCAAAGGGTCTTTAGCTATTTCTGTAGCTAACTCTACATTCTCTCTTGCTGTTAAATTAGCCATTAAATTGTAAAACTGAAAAACGAAACCTACTTGATATCTACGATAATTTGTTAACTCACTTTGTGAAAATGATGAAATATTTTCGTTTTTGAAATAAACCTCACCATTAGTTGCTTCATCCATACCACCAATTATATTAAGCAAAGTGCTTTTCCCAGATCCACTAGGGCCTAAAATTACTACAAAATCTCCATGAGCAACCTTGAATGTAGCCCTTTTTAAAGCCTCAACTTTTACCTCACCCATCAAGTATTCTTTTGCTAAATCCTTTGTTTCTATAACATAGTCCATTCGTATCACTTCTTTACATTAATATATTACATAATTCGCTAAAAATTTAGCTTGACCTGCAATTTAAACAAAAAAACTGACTCTCTTATTGAGAATCAGCCTCCATTCTTGTATGTGGGGACAATTTTTCTTACTTTATCAAGTAAATCTCTTGCATCTTTTTCTACATAGTTTCCTAATTGATCAAGCTGTTGGCACAAAGTTTTAAAATCTAAATCTAGAGGTTTCCCTATATAAATGGTCTCATTTTCAGTCTTACTAAGTCCTTCTTCGTTAAGTAATAGTTCTTCATATAATTTTTCCCCAGGCCTCAATCCTATAAAACTAATGTCAATATCTACATATGGCTCAAAGCCGCTTAGTCTAATGAGGTTTTCCGCCAAATCAACAATTTTGACTGGGTCGCCCATGTCCAAAACAAAAATCTCTCCACCTTTTGCCATAGACCCTGCTTGAATTACAAGTTGTACTGCTTCTGGTATTGTCATAAAATATCTTGTGATATCAGGGTGAGTAACAGTAATTGGTCCACCTTCTTCAATTTGCTGCTTAAAGAGAGGAACCACCGAGCCATTACTTCCCAAAACATTACCAAATCTAACAGCCGTATATTCAGTACTGCTCTGGTTATTATATGTTTGAATTATCATCTCAGCTATTCTTTTTGTAGCACCCATTATATTTGTAGGGTTTACAGCTTTGTCAGTAGAAATTAAAATAAATCTATCAACATCATACTCATCAGCAGCTTTTACCACATTGAATGTACCAAATACATTATTCTTAACTGCTTCATGAGGGTTATATTCCATTAATGGAACATGTTTATGTGCTGCAGCGTGAAATACTACATGAGGTCTGTATTCTGCAAATATCGACTTAACTCTTTGCTTATCTCTCACTGAGGCAACTAAGGGAATTATATCTAGCATGGGAAAATTTCTTCTAAGTTCATTTAATATTTTGTAAATATTGTTCTCTGAAATGTCTAGAATAACTAATTTTTTTGGTTGGTACTCTGAAATTTGTCGACATAACTCAGCTCCTATAGAGCCACCACCACCTGTTATTAAAACTGTTTTATTATAAACATAAGAATAAATGGCATTTATGTCTAAATGGACTTCATCTCTACCTAATAAATCTTCAATTTCAACATCTTTTATCTCTTTAATATCTACTTTTCCATTAATCAATTCATATATGCCAGGTACTTTCTTTACTTTGCACTCAGTTTTTTGACATTCCTGATATATTTTCTGCAGCTCTTGTTTAGTAATAGTAGGTATTGCAATAACAATTTCATCAATATCATACTTTTTGGCTATTTCACTTATTTCTTTGGTAGTACCTACTACCCTAACTCCAGAAATATTCTTGCCTTGCTTAGTAGGATCATCATCAATTAATGCTATCGGCTTACTACGTAGTTCCTCATGCTGATTAAACTCCTTTATAACTAAAGAACCTGCTTGTCCAGCACCTACAATTAAAACCCTTCTAAAGTTTCCTTGTGTTTTTAGAAACGCTTGAAAAATTGTCTTTGCTCTAAAAGCAAACCTTGATGCTCCCATTAAAGCAATGTCTAATAGTAAAACCAACAAAATTATGGTTCTAGGAAGGGTAACTTGCATAATTACTAAATATGAAATCATTGCTAAGTTAGCTACTATAGAAGTAGCCACTATTTGTACCATTTCCGGTATGCTAGCATATTGCCAGATACTTCGATAAATATTCATAATATAATATATGAATATTTTTAAGACAATTATTTGAATAATATGGTTACGAATAATAGGGTAGTAATTGAGCAATTGCCTATTATCAAATGACTCAAATCTTAATAAAAAAGCAAGAGTTATTGAGAAAACTATTAATATAATGTCTAAGATAATGTACTTGAACTGGTCTGGCTTAACTCTCACTAAGGATCCCTCTCTCTATTAATTACTCTTTGTAATCGTAATAATAATTATAGTAATATCCTCTTCTATTGTTCTCTGCAAATGTTAGCACAACTCCTAGGATATTCGCATTTACTCGCTCTAGAGTTCTCTTAGTTGCTTTTACTTCATCATGAGTTGATTTTCCTAGGGCAGACACAATTATGACTCCATCAGCATAACGAGACAATGCAGAAGCGTCTGTTACACTTAAAATTGGAGGAGTGTCAAGTAATATATAATCAAATTGATTGCTCAACTCTTTTAGAGCTTTACCCATCTTTTCTGAAGAAAGTATTTCAGATGGCATTGGTGGTAATACTCCTGAAGTAATAATAAATAAGTTGTCCATAGATTCATACTTCTGAATAGATTGGTCTAATGATATGTTTCCAGCTATAAAATTAGTCAATCCCACCTCATTATTTACGGGAAAAGTTTTATGAATCCTAGGCTTTCTTAAATCGCAGTCAATTATTAAAACTCGCTCTCCACTTTGAGCTAAAGTTATTGCTAAGTTTGAGATAGTTGTAGTTTTACCATCCTTCATTCTAGCACTGGTGAATAATAAAATTTTCTTTTCTTTATCTATGCCTGTATACTCCAGATTTGTTCTTAACATTCGATAGGCTTCTGCAGCAGCTGATTTAGGTTCTCTTAAAGAGATTAGACCACCTATGTTTTCCTCTCTCATCTCTCTCATCTCCTTCAATCTTAGGTACTACCCCAATAACAGATAG
>PWPR01000004.1 GCA_003557085.1 Clostridia bacterium
TCAGTAGAAGATTTGGATAGAGGCATACTTGAATCCTTGGATGCAGCAGGATGCAATACCTTGGAGAAAGTACGCTATGGGATACTGCCTCAATTGATGACAAACTTCTTATCAACAACTATTTATAGGTTTGAAATAAATGTTAGAAACGCTTCGATATTAGGCTTAGTAGGAGCTGGAGGCTTAGGAGCGCCTCTCCTTTTTGCCATGAGTGCATATCGGTGGTCAGAGGTAGGCTCAATCCTAATAGGATTGATGGTTTTAGTACTATTAGTAGAGCAGATATCTTCTAGAATTAGAATTAAATTAGCAAGAGGATAAAATAATTAAGGCCCTTTATTTGGGGGCCTTAATTTTCATATATGATGTTTTATCAACTACAACATTTTTATGTTCTTGAAAATAATTGATTATTAACTCAGCAATATCTATGGAGAACTCTTTAATTGTTTCACAATCTCTATAAAACTCATAGCCACCAGTTCCAGAGGCTCTATAGTTGTTCATGGCAAGACTAAAGGTGTCTTCTGGCTTAACTAACTTATTTTTAAACATAATGGATTCTACCCTTTGCCCGACTGGTTTATTAAGATTAAAAGTATACTCAATATTAGAGAAAAAATCATAATTATAATGTGCTAGCTTAGGTTTTAGAAAATCCTCGGAAACAGCAATATTTTGTTCATCTACCTTGAAGTAACTAGCACTCTTTTCAAGGGCTTGCTTTAATATTTCACCTGTTACTTTTTTGACTACTAAAGTATTTGGGTAAACATAAGTAGATACAACATCTCGAACTGTAACTTCTTTGTTAAATCCTTTGACTGAATTGGCCATTGAAGTACATGAGATATCAGCTTCTGTGATATCCAGTTGAACTTGATTAAAGAAATTTGCTAAATAAGTACCCTCTAAAGCCATTTTAAGGTGCTCTTTAGGTGCCAGAGGGATGTCTAAAAATCCAATTGGTGTATCAAGCCAAGTCTGCACTTGGGTTTCCCAGCCTAGCATTTTTAATGACAGTTCAGGATGAGCTTCGCTTGAAGGAGCCTTGATTGCCCCATTAATAGAGTTAATGCTTTTATTACTAATGTCTATTTCAATTTCAGCATATCCTTCACCATTAGCAGGGGTTTGTGCAATGTAAGTCCCAAATAAGCTCTGATTGATGATTGGTGTATGTTGATGACCGGTCAATAATATATCAAAAGGAAAGTCTTGACATAATTTATAGGCAATATTCTCTGTTGAATCAGAAAGTTTTTTTCCTGTTGCTAAATTATACTCAAAGCCACCATGATAAACGCCGATTAACATGTCATGTTGGGGTAAAGATTGGATAATATCCCTAACAGTATTATAGGTATTAGTAATCTTAAAATTCTTGATATTTTCACTGCTCTCCCAGACATTTATACAGTCAGTAGTTAGCCCTAAAACTACTATTTTGTAATTTTTATCAAAGTTGAATATTTTGTAAGGTTTAATTTTTTGCTCATCATGAAGATACTTTACATTTGCAGCAAGGCATGTACCATTAAAATCATCAATAAACTGCATTAAGTACTTTTCTCCATAGTTAAAATCATGATTGCCTGTAATAAACAAGTCATAAGGTGCTTCATTGAGAACTTGAGCCACAGGATGAGTTTCAAAGCTTTGGTTTTTTAAATAAGTAGTAAATGGAGAGCCTTGAATTGTATCGCCTCCATCTATTATTATAGTATTAGAAGTTTTATCAAATTCATTAAGCATACATAGATATCCTTGATTCTTTAGTTCTGTATCCCTATAATCAGTTGGATATATATGACCATGAACATCGGAAGTAAAATATATTTTAATTTTCATAAGTCACCTCACTAAATTGATATTAGCATTATATCATAGTTGCTATGCCATTCATAAAATACATTAAGAGATTGGGAGATAAAATGAAATTAGTTTTTGATTTAGATGGAACACTTTTTGCTTCAGGAGAATTAGCGACAAAAGCATTCAAAAGGGTCTTTGATGAGCTTGGATTAATGTCTCCAAGTGATCAAGATTTAGTCAATACTTTAGGATATCCTATTAATGAAATCTGGGAGATGCTACTTCCTAATGAGTCTGAAGAAGTTAAGAGTAAAGCAAGCTCACTTATGGAGGAAATAGAGAACCAAATGATAAAAGATGGAGAAGGAAATCTTTTCCCAGAAGTTATTGAAACTTTAGAGAAACTTAGAGATAGAGGTCACAAACTTTATATTTTGAGTAATTGTGATGAGCCTTATTTAGATATTGTAAGTGAAGTCTTTAAGTTAGAAGAAATTTTCACCAAGAGATACTGTGCTAGTATGTTTCCAGGAAAGAGTAAGACAGAAATTTTAAAGAAGATTTTAGATGGTGACACTGTAGGGATTATGGTTGGGGACAGATTCCATGATATCACAGCAGGTAAAGATAATTCTATCAGTACAGTTTGGTGTAATTATGGATATAGCAAAGAAGAATTGAAGCCAGACTTTGAAATAGCTACTTTTTCAGAGCTTTATGGTATAGTATTAAGTTTAGAAGACAAAATATAACGCTAATTATGGCAATTTGATGGGGTGGTGGCTTATGGCAAGAATTGTTTTTACTGGAGGAGGAACTGCGGGGCATGTAATTCCTGCAATAGCTCTTTTTGATGAACTTATTAATATGCAGTATGAATTGTTTTATATAGGAAGTAAAACAGGTATAGAAAAAGACTTAATAGCAAGTGAAGGAGTCCCTTACTTTCCTATTAGTACCGGGAAGCTAAGGAGATATTTCGATTTAGAGAACTTTATAGATCCATTTAGAATTATTAAAGGGATATTAGAAGCAAGAAGAGCTCTGAAGAAAATAAGTCCAGACCTAGTATTTTCAAAAGGTGGCTTTGTATCAGTGCCCGTAATTTTTGCAGCGTATTTACTTAAGATACCGGTCATCCTTCATGAATCAGATTTTTCTCCAGGATTGTCAAATAAGATGGTTTTACGCTTTGCTGATAAGATACTAGTCACTTTCCCTGAGACAAAAAAGTATTTGCCTGAAGAAAAAACTATTTTATCAGGCACTCCAATTAGAAGCAATATTTTTAGTGGCGATAGAGAAAGAGCAAAGAAACAATTGAGGTTTGATGAAAAACCAGTAGTTCTAATAATGGGAGGTAGTAGTGGTTCAGAGATAATAAATGAAACACTGAGAACTAACATATCTCATTTGTTAGGAAAATTTAATATAATTCACCTATGTGGCAAAGGGAATCTTGACTCAGAGCTTGCTAAGGTAAATGGCTATCAACAATTTGAATTTGTGACGGAGGAGTTGCCAGATTTTTTTGCTTTGGCAGATCTTGTTATTTCTAGAGCTGGAGCCAATGCTATACATGAAGTTTTAGCTTTAAGAATACCAAATATCTTAATACCTCTTTCAATGAGTGCAAGTCGTGGTGATCAATTACTAAATGCAGAATCATTTGAAAATAATGGTTTTTCAAGAGTACTAACAGAAGATAACTTGACCCCAGAAAGCTTAGCTATGGCAGTTGAGGAGACTTTAATAAATAAAGAAGAGTACATAACAGCCATGAAAATGTCTAAACAGAGAAACAGCAACAGAATAATTATAGAAGAAATTAATCGGTTTTTAATCAGATAGATTCATTTGATTTATCTTTTAGTAAGTGTAAGCTATCAGAAGGTTTGATAGCTTTTTGCTTTGATTTGAGCAATTGCTATTGATAAGTGCTTTTAGTAAGCTAGTAAACTATAAATGGAGAACTTAAGTGACTATTTTGTCACTTACAAAGTCACTTAGGAGTCATTAAGTTTAGATATAATTAATATAATTGTTAAAAAAATGATACTTATGTGGAACAAACTTTAATTAGTTCAGTCTAATGTTTGAAGAATACACATGAAACATCAAATAGGGGGGTGCGTGATGAGCAATACACAGATAGCAGTGAAAGATCTTTCAAAAATATATTTGATGGGTAAGGAAAGAGTAGCGGCACTAAAAAAGGTAAACTTAGAATTTGAAAAAGGTAAAGTTTATTGCATTGTAGGTAAATCAGGATCGGGAAAATCTACTTTGCTAAACATGATGGCTGGACTTGAAAAACCTACTCAAGGAGAAATAATATACTTTAGCAATAATCATTTAGAAAAAATGAGTGAGGGTAAGCTTGCTAAATTTAGAAGGCAGAATATTGGCTTTGTTTTCCAATCATACAATTTAATGGGCCAGTTAACAGCGCTAGAAAATGTGGCTATGCCTTTAGTTTTTAAAGGATATTCAAGAAGGATAAGAAACAAAGCAGCAAAGTTAATGCTTGAGCAAGTAGGGCTTGGCGACAGAATTAAGCATAAACCAAGTCAAATGAGTGGAGGACAGCAGCAGAGAGTTAGTATAGCAAGGGCTTTCGTAAGCAGACCAGGCATAATATTTGCAGATGAACCCACAGGTAATCTAGATAGTAGAACATCAGAAGAGGTAATGGAGCTCATTACGAAAATAGCAAAAGCAAATGGACAAACCCTAGTTTTAGTATCACATGATGAAGAAACTGCGGATTATGCTGATACAGTAATAAGTTTCTTAGATGGAAGAGTTGTTGATGTTTATAATAAATAACGTATATATGGAGGAGTTGTCATGAGTTTAGATTTAAAAAGGCTGTCAAAGCCTATTGTTGTATTATTTGTTTTAATTTTATTAACATCTTCTTTTGTGGTGAATGCACAAACTATAGAAGTGCCAAGCATTACTAAAGAACCCCAGTTATATATAGAGAATACAGAGTTGCCTAAAGTAAAAGTAGGTGA
Source organism: Clostridia bacterium (assembly GCA_003557085.1). Lineage (GTDB taxonomy): Bacteria > Bacillota > UBA994 > PWPR01 > PWPR01 > PWPR01. Next base: position 4,836 of record PWPR01000004.1, read on the forward strand.
GGTATTCGAACTAAACTTAAACATCATAAATGAAAGTATCTATACTGCAAGAGATGTTTATGTAAAACCGCAAATTGAGGGAACCCCTTTTGATTCAGTAGAATTACTAAATATTCAAACTCTTAATCGAGTTCTTGCTAATCAAGGGAGAGAAGTTAGCTTTAGTTTTAGAGTAAATGAGGAGACAAAGCCAGGGGTATACCCATTAGTTATTCAGTTTGACTATCAAAATATGTACAGAGATGAGTATCGTGGGCGAACAAGAACTATTTTTTTAGAGGTAATTGAAGCCCCAAACTTGCCAGATGTTGATGTTAGTGGTATATCTGTTAACCCAAAAGACATAAAGGCAGGAACTTCAGGTGAGGTTACTTTTAATATCAAGAATATTGGCGAGCAAAAAGCTAGTGATATTGAATTTAGACTAACTGGTCTTTCTGAAACAAGTTTCTCTATAACTAATGATATGAATATCAGAAGAGCCACTAGTATTGATGGTGGTAAGACAACTGATTTCACATATGCATTAAATAGTAATGAAAATATGAAAACAGGTGGACATAAACTTACCTATGAGTTGAAGTACAAGGATAGTTTTGGTAGGCCTTACACAAAAACAGGAGAAGTGTTTTTATCTGTCCTAGCAAAAGATGATGATGGGATAGATGAAGAAGATGATACTACAACTGTTCCAAAGCTAATAGTATCGTCTTATGGGACTAATCCAAGTATTGTCAGAGCAGGACAAAATTTTGTGCTTAATATTAGCTTTCAGAATACAAGTAGCATAAGAACTGTTAGAAACATCAAAATATCGCTTACTACACCAGCTGGATCATCTGAAACAGGTAATGTATTTACACCAGTTAACAGCAGTAATACTTTATTCGTTGATGAGATTAACCCTAAAGGTATAGTTTCAAGGCAGATGCCATTTTATGCAGTAATGGACGCGCAACCAAGAACATATACTGTATCAGTTAAATTTGAGTATGAAGATACCAGTGGGCAACAGTTTACTGCTAGTGAAGAAATAGGCATAAGAGTAATTCAGCAACCAAGACTTGAGACAACAGACCCACAAGTACCACAGATGTTGTCACAAGGTGATAGTTTCAATCTTTTTACCGAGTTTTATAATATGGGCAGAACAACTATTCATAACTTGATGGTTAGAGTTGATGGAGACTTTGAAGCTAGAAATCCTAATTACTTTGTAGGAAACTTTAACACAGGTAATAGAGATTATTTTGACACTACTTTAATAGCTACAAATGAAGGAGTATCCAAAGGAAGAATAATATATCAGTTTGAAGATTCAGCAGGAGAGCAACAAGAAGTTGTGCAAGAATTCTCAGTTGAAGTCATGCCAGGAAGGACTCATGAACCAGGATTTGATGATGGGCCAGATTACCCTGGTGGTCGACCAGATTTTCCTAATGGTTACCCTGGAATGGAAGAGCCAAGCACCCCAATATGGCAAAACCCAATTACTTGGGTAGCTGCTTTAATAGTAATTGCTGCTATTATTTTACTGCTAAAGAGAAGAAAAAGTAAGAAAGATAAGAAAATTGAGCAAGACTTGCTCAAGGATATAGATATAAATGGGTAGTCTAGATATTCTAGCAATGGGGGCACGTAATCTTTGGCGGAGAAAAGTGCGCTCCTTGCTAACTGTACTAGGAGTTATAATTGGAACAGCAGCAATTGTAGTAATGATATCCTTAAGCGTGGGAATAGAAGATGCTTTGGTTAAGCAGTTTGAGAATATGGGTGACTTAAGTATAGTTGAAGTATGGCCAGGGTTTAGTGGAAATGAAAGAACTATGATTGACACAGAAATGATGGATAAGATTTCTGCTATAGAAGGCGTAGAGGTTGCAACACCTCTTATGAACTCCTATGCAAGGATAATTGCTGATAGATATGAAGTCACAACTTCTATCATGGGAATTAAGCCTGAAGCACTACCTTACTTAGGAATCGAAATAAGTGAAGGAAGGTTATTAACAACAGAAGACGATTTGCATATGTTGTTTGGTAGCCAGGTACTTCCTAGATTTCAAATACCAAGGTCTACAAGCAATATGAGAGGTGGCTATTATCCTGATTATAATCAAAGCACAGAGCCTCCTATTGATGTAATGGAAGTTAATCTTAGGCTCTCTTACGATATGGGTTGGGGAGATGGTAATACACAATATGAGCTCTATAGAGCTCAAGCGGTCGGCATTATAGGTGGTGATGGCTATAACAGATATAGTTATAGCGTTATTATGCCTCTTGATACAGTAATTAGACTAGAGCAAGAGAACAATAGCAACAATAGGTCTGGTGGAAGATATGAACCAGAGTTTAACCAAGTTATGGTAAAGGCAGCAACTCTTGATGATATAGACCATATTACAGCTAGCATACAACAGTTGGGGCTTCAATCACACAGTCTCAGTGAAATGCTTGAGGAAGCTAAGAGATCTACAGAGTTTATTAGACTCATTCTTGGTGGTATAGGAGCTATCTCAATGCTTGTAGCAGCCTTAGGAATAACAAACACTATGGTAATGTCAATCTATGAGAGAACAAGAGAAATAGGCGTCATGAAAGTACTAGGCGCAAAACTAGCAGATATAGGTAAGATGTTCTTAGTGGAATCTGCCTTAATAGGCTTCTTTGGTGGAGTAGTTGGGCTGGGAGTTAGCTTTGGTATTTCTTATTTCTTAAATAATATTATAGCAGGAGCTGGAATGATAGGAATACCAATGCAAGCAAGAATGTCAATAATTCCACCTTGGCTAGTAATTTTGGCATTAGTATTCACATCGAGTGTGGGTTTAATTGCAGGTTTATACCCAGCTATTAGAGCTATGAGATTAAGTGCACTAGAAGCAATTAGAACAGAATAAGCTTCTTTTTACGAATATTTTACATAAATTCTTAATTAGCACTACACAAGCGTTACTCAAGTATGGCATAATAGTAGTGTGAATAAGATAAATCTACTTTCAATATAAGATAGTCTAGGGGACAGGGAAAAGCTCGCATAGCGGGCTTTTCCTGTTTTAAATACGTATTAGCTTACTTATCAAAAAATCGGCTCTATAATAAATGGTGTTGGTGATTGGAAGCCAGCATCATTTTTCTTTTAAAAAAGTAGCGAGACAAAAGACACACTCTGATAAAATATAATCACCAAACTAAATTTTAAGGAGTGTGTCAAATGTCTCAAGTTAATTTTATACTAAGCATCTTAAATTTGAAAGATGAAAATATAGTCTTTGAAGAAGAATTTTATGCAGAAGAAAAAGTTAAAGGAATAGTGAGTAAAACATTTCATGCAAAACTGACTTTTAGGCCTAAAGCATGTTATAGATGTGGAGTTGTGTATGATGAAAGAA
>PWPR01000120.1 GCA_003557085.1 Clostridia bacterium
AATTCTTACAGAATACAAGAGACTAGAGAATGGCTTAAAAATACCAAATAATTGTTTTTAACAGTGGACCAGTTTTCGATTAATAAGTGGACCACTTTTCGATTGACAAATACAAAAAAAGCTTATAAAATTAAGTACGATGATTTAAACTACAAAACTAAATTGAAGTTCTATTGTCTCTTATTTCTAAGAGCTGACTAAGCGTAACTGTAAAGAAGATTTATCATAAAATTAGTGGTACCTATTCATACTATATCTTAATAATTAGTGTTAGACTTCAGAAAAACCTTATGTTGGTTGTAATATAGAAGGGGCATTTTACAAATGAAAAATTTAAGAAGGTTATGGTTTTTTATAATTTTGATCATTACGTTGATTACAATAGTTGGTTGCTCATCAGAGAGATTTACAGTTGCAGTTGATTATGATAATAATCAGGGTGAAGTATCAGGACTTGGAGAATATGAAGCAGGAGAAAGTGCTACTATCATTGCTAGCACAAAGGAAGGATATAGATTTGTAGGTTGGTATGATGGAGGAATCTTGGTGGATAATAATAAGGAGATGACTCTAATAGTGAAGAGTGATGTTCTGCTTGAAGCTAAATTCTCTTCAAATGAGTATGAAATATCAGCTCAGCTAGACAATGTGACTGGAGGAAATTTAGAAGGTTTAGGAATATATAGCTACGGAGAAAAAGCCACTATAGTTGCCGTTCCTAAAGACAATTACTATTTTTACTCATGGGAAGGTATTCCAGAATATGTTAGTGTTTCTGGAAATACTTTGGAATTCATAGTAGAGTCTGACTTGCAAATAGAGGCTAGGTTTAAGAAGGATTTAAGCAATAAGATTAACTTTTTAAGTGATAACATAAGTGGTCCTCTTTTTCCTATCACTGAAGTTGATAAGAGGGGTCTTATTAATTTAAGCGGAGAAGTAGTTGCACTTTTTGATAGTGAAACAAGTTTAATTAATGTAAATACACCCTATTTTCGTGATGGTTTTGAAGGGTCATATCCTTACATAGCAAAAGAAAATATACCCTTAGTCTTTAGTATTCATGGCAGAATAGCATTCTTTAATAATAAAGGGGACTTTCTTTTTGACGGAGATTATCATAAGTTGCGAATAGAGAAGATGGATGTAGATTATAATTACAATGATTACGGTTTAATAGCATATAAAAATAATAAATATGGATTTATCAACTATGAGGGAGAGGCTATAATAGATTTTTTATATGATGACTTTAGACCTATCTCAAGAAATAATGAAGCTGAAGTAATTTTCAAAGAAAATAGCAAATATGGAGTTGTAAATAGTAAAAATGGAGAAACTATTTTAGAGACAGAGTTTGATGATATTAAGTTAATATCACAAGAGAATGGGATATATTTATCAAGTAAAGATAGAAGCAAATACTTGTTTAATAAAGAGGGTAATCTAATCATAGATTTAGATATGGAGTTTAATGATATTAAGTTAATATCGCAAGAGAATGGGGTATATTTAGCAAGTAAAGGTAGAAGTAAATACTTGTTGGATAGAAGTGGTAATCTAATAAAAGATTTAGGAGAAATATCCATTCAAAGCACTTGTGATTCTGGAATAGCAGTGTTTTCAGTGTTTAAAGAAGCTATGCGGTTTGGACTATTAGATTATACAAGTGGTATAAAGATTGTTGAACCAGAATATAGAGCAATTAGGTTGGGCAATGATGGTTATTTCTTTAAGAAAAGCGATAATAAATGGGAAGTTATGAGTAAGGAAGGACATTTGCTGACTGAGTTAAAGTTTGATGATATCAAGCCTTTCAGAGACGGTTATGCAGTGTTTAAAAAAGGTAATAAAAAGGGCTTGCTTGATAAGCAAGGAGAAATAGCTATTAAAGGAAGTTTTAAAGAAATCAATTATCATGAAGGATATTTTACTTATGTGAAGGATAGCAAAATTGGCATTATAGTAAATGGAGAGATAATCACGGAGCCAGTTTTTGATGGGTATGATATTGCATTTCATTATGACACTGACGGGTCTTTAAGGGCTCATAACTATGTTATGTTTAGTAAAAATGATAAGTGGGCATTTTATGATATAGCAAAGTCTGAGTTTATAACAGATTTCTTGTACCGAAATGAATCTCAGGTTTATTCATTTGATGGGATTCCTCAAGCTTGGACTGTTAAGTATAATCAAGACACATATAAGCTGATAAATTTATTAAATGGTGAGGTGCTTACTAATAAACGCTACGTATTTTTAGTTAATAAGAGAATAATAACTAAAAAAAACGATAAGTATGGCTTCTTAGATGAAAATGGTAGTCTAGTAATTGAACCTAAATACGACAAAGTGACACAGTTTGCAAATGGAGTTGCAGGTGTAAAAAAGAATAACAAAGTAGCGTATATTGATGTTGATGGGAACTATGTAATTGATCCTTTTGAGTATGATGGTCGTTTGAGCTTAACTCATTTTGAAGATATGGACGTGTTTTCAGGAGTAGGTAATCTATACTTTTGGAAAGATGGCACAGTTATTTATGAAGCAAGATAATAGAAATATTCCTAGAGAAATCATATTAGAGAAGTAGTTAATGGAATAGTTTTAATAATAAAAGGGCTGGCAAGCTATTTTAGCTGCGTCAAAAAGGAGAATCTTAAAAGTGAAAAACATAATTAAAACACTTATTTGTATAAGCATGATTATTTCTTTAATCTTAGTATCTGGTTGTACAACAGATAAGTTTACAGTTGCAGTAGATTATGATAATAATCAGGGTGAGGTTTCAGGGCTTGGAGAGTATGAAGCAGGAGAGAGTGTTACTCTCATTGCAAACCCAAATGAAGGGTATCAGTTCGTATCCTGGATGTACGATGGAGTGGAAGTTAGTAAGTCTGAGCATTACAGCTTTTCAGTTGCTAAAGACATAGAGTTACAAGCAGTTTTTAGAGAGGTAAAGCTAAATGTAGTCACTCTTTATAACAGTCAACATGGAACTGTTATTGGAGCAGGGGAGTATAAGTATGGCGATGAGGTAACTGTGAGTGTTACTGAAAATGATTGGTATGAGTTTAGTCACTTTGAAATTAATAATGAAAAAATATATCAAGAAGAAATAACTTTTGAAATAAAAGAGGGCACAATAGTAAAAGCTTTATTTGAAAGAAAAGATGATATTTTAATTTTTCAAACAGATAGTTCTGAAGGTGGGCGTACAAGTATATCAAATATGCACCACTTTTAGGAGAAGAAGTGACAATAGAAGCAAAGCCAAGTGAAGGCTACTATTTTAGATATTGGGAACAACAAAGTGGTCATGATTCTAGTAAAATTGAGACTTCAGAAAAGCTAACTTTAATCGCAAAAGAGGATGTAATGTATAAGGCATATTTTGCTAAATATGATTCTAAGTATTCTTTAGAACTAAAGACAATGGTTTTATCAAAAGATGGAAAGTACATAGCTAAGTACAGCGACAATCGTATTGAGGTTATAGAAGTTGATGGATTAAATATTCTGCTAACTCATGAATTAGAAGAAGGACAAGCTCTTTCTTTACTAGATTGGGGCAATAATAATGTGCTATATTTTGAGACAAGAAATAAACTTTACCAGATGGACTTAGATGGAAATACATTACTGCTTAAAGATTTGTATAGTTTATATCAAGGCATTTTTACAGGTAAACTATACTTAGAAGATCTTGATGAAAATGATCTTATAATTTTTTGTGACGACTTAGGATCATCTAAGTTCAGTAGTGGAGATAGTGTAGGGCAGTTATATATATTTGGCTATATCAATAGTGAACGAATATTTCAGTTAGAAGAATCAATAATAGGAGTATTATTTAGTAAACCAATAGTAAATCAAGACATTACAAGAATAGCTATGACAATCGAAGGATATAGAGGAGCTAGAATATATAATCTAGATAATAGAGAAGTTATTAGTATTGAGCATAGATACGATACTGAGCCTCTTCATTGGAAAGATAGTAATAGTTTAATTATTCAGTCAGGAACTTGGATTGGAGGAATGGCAGCGGCTGGAGAGGTTTTGATTTATGATTTGACAAATGATAGACTTGCTTTAATTTATGAAGTTGAAAAGGAAATGATAAGAGTTACGCCTGATAATTTTTCACCTAATAGTAATAAGCTATTAGCTAATGATGGACAAATGATTTTAATAGAAATAGATTACAATGAGATTCAAGAGAAAGATTTAGACAATAAGTTCTTTTACACTACAGAAATAGCCAAGTTAGGAGTAGGAGCAAAAGGGAGCATTTTAAGTGATGTTTTTTGGATAGATAATAATAGTGCAATATTTGCTTTGAGCGATACCTTTACTTCGCCAAAGAACGTCTATATATTAAATAGCAGAGAAACTCATAGGATATTAGATAATGTGACAAAGCTAATAGGAGTTACAGGTAATGATGTTATTTACTATAAAGATGATGAAATAAGAAAATTTACTATAGAAGATTAAAAACTTGTATTTAGAACAAGCAAAAGAACATTAAGAGCAACTCTTGCACAATTTGCTAAAACGAGCAAAAGCTTAACAAAGTTTAATCTGTAGCAAAAAAGAAAGGGCCTCCTTGTATAGGAAATTTCAATCTTCTTTAGCTTATGGTTTGTCTGCTTAAAGCTAATTATATCAATAGAACTGTCACTATCTGCTTAACAAGAATAAGACCTATTTCTTATTACTCTCTCTATTCTTTTTCCAACTGGCATATAAATACACGGCTAAAAAACCACCAACTATGGCTGGAAGATGATTCATTATAATTCCCTCCTTCTCTTTCTATGAGTATACAGAATTAGTATTAGGTGACATTCTTATTACTTCATGAGACAACAAATATTTACTACTGTAGCAAACCCTTCTATAATTATCAATCCTAGATTGCAAGGGTAAATTATCTAATTTGATAATTACTCATAGCTTCTCTATTGTTACAAACCGTAAGCACATTCTGCTATATAATTAGCATTTTACTACATACATGTATTAATGGGAACTTTAAAGACAGAGTGACCTTTTATGTAGTTTCATTTTAAATAGGGCACTTTTGCTGCTAAGGATTTTATAATAAAGAAATTAAAATTATTGTGCTATCCGCAGCAACAGTTTTATTACATTTCAAACTATAGCTTATTATAAACTATGCAATTTATTGTTAAAAGTGAGCAGTCTCAAACTCTTTATCGCTTTAATTGATGGCGATTGTATTATGTGATACCCTTAAAATAAGATATGACTGTAGAAGTAAAAGTAGATTTCTTTTTTTTATCTGAGGTAACAGTTTATAAGCACTATGTGGATTTAGATTATGAAATAGGAGCAGTAGTTGCACCCATTATCAACATATAAGTATCTATCTCATGTCCTAAAAGAAGTAACCAGAACTCAGCTATGTTACTTAGCGTTTAGCACTTTCAATAGAGGTTTTAAGTAAGTCATTTTACTAGTCTAATTTTAAACTTTTGCTTCAAATTTGCAATTATACATAAGTGAATCAATATAGGGAATTGAATCAAAACGCTTACAAGGGGGTAATAATACTTTTATTTTGCTGGTTAAGATAGTAGTGCAATGTAGATTGTTTTAATAAGTCTAGCGTGAAAACTTTGATCTGATGGTTAATTTATTTAAAAGATGCAAAAATGAGCAAATGAAAACATTTAATATTCCGATTATAGCAAAAATAGGAGTGATTTTTTGTTTAAACTTATTAAATTTACGACTGCACTTTTCTTGATAATATTACTTTCATGTAGTTTAGTTTCAGGTTCTGAAGAAACTTTTGAAGGATATCCAATTGTAGAAGTCGAGGTAAATGGCGAGATTATTGAATATGATGTGCCTCCAGTATTAATTAATGGAAGAACTATGGTGCCTTTTAGGTTTATAGGAGAAGCTTTTGGAACAATTGTTGATTGGGATCAAGATAGATACTCTGCAATGATTTTCACTGATGATTACCTTAATAATCCTGAACTATACCCACCTTCTGATGGTTCTCATGGGAGGTATAGTGACTTGCCAGTGGTTCAGGTAGAAGTTGATAATGAGATTATAGAAGGAGACGTTCCTGGGGTTTTGCTTGCTGGTAGGACATTAGTCCCTTTTAGGTTTATAGTAGAGGCATTAGGATATGAAGTTGGGTGGAATGCTGAAGACGGCATTGCAACTGCTTCATCAACTGAACAAGAAGAAATGGTTATGATTTTTAAAGAATCTTTTCATAATGAACTAAGAGGAGTTGCACATTCTCCTATTAAAAAAGAAATAGCACTCAGTTTGGCTAGTAATGTTTATATCTATGATGTTGAAAATAGAAGTTTATTAGACCATGAAATAGGGTTTAGACAAACTGTAGAGATAGAGTATTCTTCAGATGGTAAAATACTAGCAACAGGTAGGAATGGCGTTACTACTTATTACACTGAAAATTATGACAAGCATCAAGCAGTTGAGGGAGGTAACAACTCTTATATAGCATTTTCAAAGGACAATAAATTGGCAGTTGGTAGTGCATCAGGAACAGTTAATATATATAAGTATATTGACGATGAGTTTGTTTTGGAAAAGTCTTTTGACCCAGAACTTGAAGTAGATCGTAGCTATAGAAACAATGCTCAATCTCTTGAGTTTACTAAAGATGGTAAAATGCTAGCAGTTCCATTTAGTAATGGAGAGATTTACTTGTGGAACATAGAGAGTGAAGAACTAGTGCAGAAGTTTGATTTCGGCGAGGCTGGTGGTATAAGAGATATGGCTATTTCTAAGAGTGGTGACATTATAATAGCTAGTACTCCTGATATAGGAGGCGAAATAGTATTATTTGATGTTGAAACTGGTAAACGATTAGAAACTATAAACCCTAGTGGCAGACAATTTATCCTTGAAGTTTCACCAGATGGAGAAAAATTGGCTACAGGGAACTTTGGTGGAACACTAGAAATAAGGAGCACTGAGAATTGGTCAATAATACATACAGTAGAGCTTGGAGATCGTATAAATGGTATTGATTTCACATCAGACAGCCAGAATCTAGTTGTCGGTACAGCAGTTGGTGATATATATTATTATGAGTTTATAAAAAATTAGCATAGGTATATTAAAGAGGCTGAATTGGAAAGCTGGATGCTTTCATCAGCCTCTCTTTTTTTATTAAATTAAATAGCATTTAATAATGTAATAAAGGTTGCAAGTATTGCTATTAGAACTTATTAAGATTAGTCTATTGGAAAAAGGGGTTTTTTAACACAAAAATAAAACGTTTTGTAATGATTCAGTAGTATTGCTATGAACTCAATCCCTAAATATTAGTTGTCTAAGTTTATATTAACTATTACATTAAGAGACTTGATACAGATTGCTTTAGTTAAGTATTTCCACTTTGCAAAACCCCATGCTGAAATCATTTATAGTAAAGATTAACAGAGTTGGATTTATTATACAAATGAGTATTTAGCTTATGATGTTTTATTCTTAACTTTATAAGTGGAGATAATTTTGAGCATTTGTTGGCTTACACTGTTTTGTGTATCTTAGTGTAATATAAGTAGAATTGTAAAACACTCAAAGAACGACTGATTTTCTCTAAAATAAAACTAAATTTTACGTTAAGTAAAGCAGTATCAAAAAATTAATTATTAGAATAGAGAAATGAAACCAGTTTAGCATTGTAGGTAAGATGCTGAATAGGTTTCATTTTGTTATGTTATTAATTAGTTGGTTTTAACAACTTAGGGCTTCACTAATATAGGTTATTTACATAACATACTACATTTGCATCTAAGAGAAAAGATGTGCTTATAACTTTAACTTATAGTAAAACTTACAAGAAGTACTCTACTTTTAATTATCGATTAACTTAGAGATCTACTCGGGTTGTTAGCTTTTTTCATTGAAGATTTTTCTTTTTTATGCTCTAATTTTTCTATTATCTTCAACACAAACATTCCCAGTTGAATGAAAAATATTCCAATAATTGCATATGAAGCATAGGGCACTTGCTCTAAGTGATGATGAATACGGTGCAACTCAGTGCGCACTTCCCAAAATCTGAACTGTTCTTGCAGC
>PWPR01000158.1 GCA_003557085.1 Clostridia bacterium
ACTTACAATCTCCTGTATCTTGGCAAGTTAAGCAATCAAGTGGATGATTTGCAAGCATTAAGTCTAATATCTCTTTTCTAACAGTTATTACTTCTTCACTATGAGTAAGCACCTCTAGGTTTTCTGAGACAGGAGTAGTGCATGCTGTTACAAGAGTATTATCATGTGCTAACTCAACAACACACATCCTACAGGCACCATTGGGCTCAAGTCTTGGATCATAACACAAAGTTGGGATCTCTATGCCAGCTTGGTTGCATGCTTGAAGAACTGTAAAGTTTTTTGGAACTTCATATACTTTGCTATTTATTTTAAGTTTAATCACGGTATTCTCCTTTTACTTGATAATTATGGCATCTACTGGACAAGCTTTTTGACAAGCACCACACTTAATACACTTATCTTGCTCAATTATATGTAGTTTCTTAACTTCTCCTCTAATAGCATCAGTAGGACAAACTTTTGCACATTTTGTACAGCCAATACATTTATCAGTTATAAAGTATTTAGTTAATTCTTTACATGCTCCAGCTGGGCATTCTTTATCCTCTATATGAGCAACATACTCGTCATAAAAAAACCTCAGAGTTGATAGGACTGGATTAGGAGCTGTCTTTCCTAAACCACATAAAGAACTCTTCTTTACTGATATTGCTAGTCTTTTTAGCTTCTCTAAATCCTCCATATCAGCTTTTCCTTGAGTAATTTTTTCAAGGAGCTCTAGCATTCTTTTTGTACCTTCTCTACAAGGAGTGCATTTACCACAAGACTCATGTTGAGTAAACTCCATAAAAAACTTTGAAATTTGAACCATGCAGGTATCATTGTTCATAACTACTAGTCCACCAGAGCCAACCATAGCTCCAGCAGAAAATAAACTGTCAAAGTCTAGAGGTAAGTCTAAGTGCTCAGCTGTTAAGCAACCGCCTGAGGGGCCTCCAATTTGAACAGCTTTAAAACTAGTACCAACAATCTCACCTTTATTGTCAACAACACCACCTGATATGTTGCCAATTATTTCTCTAAGTGTAATCCCAAAGGGCACCTCTATTAATCCTGTGTTAGCAACATGTCCGGTTAAAGCAAATGTTTTTGTCCCACTAGAGTTCTCTGTGCCAAGTTTATTATACTTTTCTAGTCCCAAGTTATATATTAGAGGAACAGAAGAAAATGTTTCTACATTATTTATAACGGTTGGTTTTCCAAAAAGTCCTTTTACTGAGGGATAAGGAGGTTTAGCTGTAGGCATGCCTCGCTCACCTTCAATGGAGCGCATTAAAGCAGTTTCTTCCCCACATACAAAGGCTCCTGCGCCTTCCATTACTTCTATGTCAAAAGAATAATCACTTCCAAAAATATATTCTCCTAGTATACCAGCTTCTCGTGCATCCAATACAGCTTTCTTAATACGATTTACTGCTAGGGGATATTCTGCTCGCACATATATATAGCCATAACTAGCACCAATAGCAATAGCAGCAATAATCATTCCCTCAATAATAGAGTGAGGATTACCCTCCATTAAGCTCCTATCCATAAATGCTCCTGGATCTCCTTCATCTCCATTGCATATTACATATTTCTCTTGAGAATCTTCTCTTCTGGCAAACTCCCACTTTAACCCTGTTGGGAAGCCACCACCGCCACGGCCACGAAGACCTGACTCAGTATAAAAATCACATATTTCTTTGCTTGTATAATTTGCAATCATTTCCTTTGCAGGAGTGTAACCATCTAAAGAAATATATTCATTAATGTCTTCTGGATCAATATACCCACATTGAGAAAGGGTAAACCTATGTTGCTTTTGATAAAAAGGAATATCATTTATGTGCGGACAATATTCTTGATTAGTAGGGTTTTTGTAAACTAATCGATCAATTATCTCATCTTGCTCGATACTCCTTACAATTATTTCCTCTACATCATCTACTTTTACCATGCAATACATGATTTCTTCTGGATAGATCATAACAAGAGGACCCATTTGACAGAAGCCTTGGCAGCCGCTTTTTGAAACATGGTTGCCTTTGCTTTCTTCTATAATAATAGTAGCAACAGGAAGTTCTTTTTCTTTTAGTTTTTCTATGAATTTATCTTTTATCTTTAAACTACCTTGAGCTACACAAGCTGTACCACCACAAATAATAATTCTCTTTGTAATATCACTTTTGTTATTTAAATATTCTTCTTTGCACTTTTGAAGATTAATACTCATTTAAACACCCTCATTTCTTTGAATTTCGGCTATAAGATTTGTCGCTTTTTCTGGTGTTAATAAGCCATAAACATCATCATTTATTACAAGTGCAGGTGCAAGTCCACAGGTGCCAAGACATGATACAGCTTCAATAGAGAAGAGCATATCTTGAGTTGTTTCCTCTCCTTCTTCTAAGCTCAAAAATTCTTTTATAGCATCAATAAGAGAAGAGGCACCTTTTACATGGCAAGCTGTACCAACGCATATTTTGATTATGTACTTTCCGCTAGGCTTTAATTTAAACTGTGAGTAAAATGTTATTACTCCATAAATCATTGGCAGTGCTATATTAAGTTCTTTGGAAATTATTTCTGCTGCTTCTTGAGGTATAAATCCAAAAACCTTCTGAGTCTTTTGTAGAATAGGTATTAGCTCTCTTTTTTCATGATTTTGTATAATTCCTAGCAACTCTGATTTTTGATTAGCATCAATTTTTTCTGTAGTCAAGACACTATCTCCTTTGTAGTTAATAATTTGAAAACTGTTTGATAAAAAATAACTGTTTTTGCTCTTGCATGTGAAATTATGCTCTTGTATTAATAGCAAGAATTAGTACTAGCACCTAAAACTCTTACATGAGAGATTCTTTGCTGTAATTATAACTAGGCATGTTTCTTTAATAGCTAGAGTAAGAAATTTATTTAATTATCTAAGCCTTTTCTTTTAGATTGCACAAAATTTAATACTAACTTTATGTTATCTAAGCTTTCTGGACAAGTCAATGAATAAATTATATTACTTTAATATAATAAATAATTTCTCGATATTGATTGCTATATTTAATAAAATCTATTAGTAATAGTACCAGTGAAGTTGATCTGGAAGAGAATTCAAGTATAATTAGCGTTTCACTAATAGTATATGCATATTAATACCTATTAGCTAAATGCTGATTTAATAATGAGGGGTACATTATCTAGAGGTAACGTTTTTGATAGGCTCTAGTTTCTTTGTAGACAAGAATTAACATTAAAGAATTGTCTTTTAGTAATAATTATTAATATAATTTTGAGATGGAAGGTTTATTTAAACAAAAGGAGGCAACTTTTCGTAGAGAATTCAGTTTTGTACCATAAGATTTACTTTAAGATGCTTTGCTAGTTAGCATGAGTGATTAATAGGGTTAAAAAAAGCACTCCAAATTTAAGGAGTGCTTTTATCTAGATTGTAAAGTTGCCGTTTTTTATTATTTGCACACTTTGACCGTCAGAAGTAAGTCCAATAATAGAAAGATCTTTTGTTCCTATCATAAAGTCTTCATGCATGATTGAATCATTCACACCTAGATTTAATAATTCTTCTTTAGTCATAGACTCACCATTTTTAATTGTCATAGGATAGGCTTTTCCTATTGCTAAATGACATGAAGCATTTTCATCAAAAAGTGTATTGAAAAATAGTGTGTTCATGTTTGATATAGGTGAATCATTTGCAACAAGAGCTACTTCTCCAAAGTAGTGAGATCCTTCGTCAGTTTCAATCAAACTTTTCAATTGCTCATAGCCTTCTTTTGCGGCAAACTCAATAATTTTGCCATCTTTTACTGTAAATTGAAAATCCTCAATAAGCGTACCGTTAAAGTTAAGAGGCATTGAGCTTACTATTTTACCATTAACACCAGTTTTGTGTGGGGTAGTGAAAATCTCTTCTGTTGGAATATTGGCAATAAACTCTTGATTATTCGCAGTATGCTCGCTACCACCAACCCAAATATGATCTTTTGGAAGCTTTAGTGTAAAATTAGTGCCGTTAGAACTAGTAAAGTGAAGCTCATCTAGCTTGAGCTCATTTAACACTTGGAGGTTTTTAGTTAGTTGAGCTTTATGTTCTTTCCATGCTTTTATCGGATCTTCCTGGTCTGCTCTGACAGCTTTAAAAATCATATTCCAGAGTTTTTCCATGGCTTCATTTTCTTCTAAGTCAGGAAATACCTTTTTAGCCCAGGAAGGAATAGGAGCAGCTACAACACACCAAGCATTTTCATTATTCATTAATCTATCTCGATAGTTTTCAAGTTCACGATTCATAGCTTTTGTATATTGCTGGATTCTCTTGACATCAACATCTTTCATCATAGAAGGATCTGAAGCAGCTATAGATAAGAAAGCAGCATCTTTATTGGCATTAGACAAAAAAAACTCTTTGTACCAAGAGGGTACTTCATCAAAAATTTCATCCTTGCCATAAACAAAGCGGATCTTACTGGATTCTTGATCACTCCACATGATTTCCACGTCATGAGCTCCCGCTTTATATGCCTCTTTTGCAACAACTCTTGTAAACTGAGCACATTCAAGTGGAGACCTAATAACTAGAATTTGACCATCCTTAATATTAATGCCCACTTTAACTATTAATTCTGCATATTTTTGTAATAATTCTAAATTCATATTGTCACCTCGTAGTATTAGTTATGGTATTATATCATATTTTGCTTTTTTGTTTTGATTAGATATAAAAAAGTAGTACAATTTATTATAAGAGGGGGGGGTAATAGTGGAAAAACTAATAGCTTTTAGTGGAGCTGGAATTTCAAAAGCCAGTAATATACCAACATTTGAAGATTTGGGTGATTTAAGAGACAAGTTAAGCAGAGAATATCTACAACTCTACCCATATGACTTTTTTAAAATTTTGCTCCATTTTCATAATACAATTAAAGCTGCTAAACCTAATCCTGCACACTTAGCTCTAGCTAAGCATCAAATACCTATAATAACAATGAATATTGATGGACTTCATCAAAAAGCAGGCAGCAAGAATGTCTTAGAGATTCATGGAAATCTTGAGAGATTGATTTGTAGAGATTGTTCTAGTCATTATGACTATAAGTATCTAGAGCAAGATATAATATGTGAAAAATGCCAATGTGTTCTAGATCCTGAGGTCGTACTTTATGGGGACAGCTTAGATAAAATGAATGATGCTTTAACAATGATTGATAAAGCGAACCACTTACTTGTAGTTGGTACTTCTTATTATACTTCAACTGCAGTTGATATTTATAATTATGCCCTATTTAATAAGAAGAAAATTACAGAGATCAATGAGTTAGCAGAAGTAAAGCTGCCTCAAATACTAAGTAAAATAGGAGACTAAGGTTAGTCTCCTATAATATATTCTTGCCCTCTTTTATTAATTTTTTTTACATACCTATCAAGTTTATCCTCAGCTAGCCACTCAAAGACACTATAATCATTTCCAAAATGCATAGGAAAGATTATACTATTGTGATCCATGCCTAGATAGTATTCTAACGTTTTAGAGTAAGAATGTTCTAGTCGAGGATCAACGGGAATGAACGCAATATCAATCGAGTATTGTTTTAATTTATCATATTCCATTTTGAATTCTAGCTCTTTCTCCTTATTCCAACTGTCAGGCTCACCTTCCCAGTGCCACCAATTAAGATCACCTGAGAAAAAGATGGTTAAACCCTCAGTTTTAATAATAAATGCTATGCCTTCATCATTTGACTTTAGAGTATCTATCTTAAGTTCATCAATAATATACGATTCATTAGCTGCTAGTTTATGAGTATTCTTAGCTAAGATTGCAATGTCATCTGATAAGATATAAGTAATATCGGGTAGCGTTTCACTCCACTCAAAGATTACGTCACTAAAATGGTCTTGATGTCTATGAGATACAAAGACATACACATCATATTCTTTAATCTGTTCAGGATTAATAACACCACTAGCTAATTCCCTAAAATCATTTGCCGGCTTATCATAATAGTAATCAAAAATAAACAGTTTATTATTGATTAGAAGAGCAAAGCTAGAATGGTGTAAATACCATACTTTTATCATTTTATCTTTTTTTAGGTAAAACTTCTAACCAATAACCATCAGGGTCTGCAATAAAGTAGATTCCCATTTTCTCATTTTCATAACAAATAACATCATTTTCTTTGTGAAGTTCATATGCTGCGTCATAATCATCAACTACAAAAGCAAGATGGTACTCTTCATCTCCTAAGTCATAAGGCTTATCCCAGTCCCGCAGCCAAGTTAACTCTAGTCTAAAATCAGTTTCTCCATCTCCTAAGTACACAATAATGAACTCGCCATGTTCTGGTTCGTACCTTCTTACTTCTTCAAGCCCTAAGTTCTCCTTATAAAACTCTAAACTTTTGTCTAAATCAAAAACGTTAAAATTGAAATGGTTAAATGAAAATTGCATAATTATTTCCTTTCTATTTCTATTGTCTAAATAAGACTCAATTAAATTGTACATAATATATTTAGCTTAGTAAAGTGCAAATAGCATTCATCATGATGAATGCTATTTGAGGAGAAAGTGATATGAAGTTAATTTGTTAAGTAATATAAAGATTTCAGTTTCATAAGAACAAGTCTAAGAATTTTGATTACTTTTAATTTTAATTTACTCAATTATAAAATCCTCCCATAAATAGGATGTAAATAATTTATTATTAATTATAATACCATTAATAACAAAATATAGCAAAACAGAAGTTAATTTAGATAGCGTCAATTGATTGTTGGATATCAAAGAAAAAAAATCATACCCCTAGAAGACTTGTTAGATTAAAGTCCTCTAACTGACTTCAGATATCCTGAAAGCCAGGTCTTTTTACCAATATTTAATACAGTTATATTGCCTCTAGTCTCATAAGTAGTTTTTTTGAGTCTCTTCTTAATAATTTCTTCATCCACTAAAATCCTTTTCTTCTTCAGCTCCTGCTTTTTTTCATTAGCATAAAATATATCTACAATCTTGCCGCCATTGGCTCTATAGGCTCTTAAATTAGCCATCAAATTAGCACCAAGCTTTGACCATCCCATTGGTCTCGAGCTTAGTCTAGTTGATAGCACATGGCTTACATGTCCTTCTGCACTACATCCTATGTATTCTGGATCCTTAGCATTTTCTATACCGTCCCAGTTTCTAATTATATAGTTTCTTTGCTTACGCACTGATTCTTTCTTTGTCTCTTTTTCTGTCAACTTTATTATAATTCTATATAATTCCTTTACTCTCTCTTTATCACAGTTAAATATTGCTCCCCATAAAGCTGATCGTATCTCATCTTTTTCTGTTTCTAAATGTGCTACAGATGTATTAATGCTTTTTGAAATATGATACTTATCTAACACATATTTACTTCCTACGATCCAATTAAGACCCTCTTTAATCCATCTCGCGCCATCTCCTGATAAGTATATATTATCAACCTTTTCTAGCTTATACCTTGCTTCTATATAGTCTGCTATCTCTAGCCATCTTTCTTCATTATTCTTGTGATATCCTGTAAAGTAGATAATGTTTTTTAGTTTATTTCTATTCTTGCTTTCTTTTTCTATGCCCTCATGTACATAGATAAGCTTCATTTGATGATTGCTTCCTCTCTGCAATGCTACATGATCTTCATCTGCCTCTATGTATATGTTCTTAACTTCTTTTTTCTCTTCTATCTCTGGTTCTTTTTTAACCTCACCTAACTCTCTAATTTCTGTCATTACACTTTGCTTGCTTATTTTAATGTCCTTTGCTGCTTTCTCTCCACTTTTCTCATATGACATATCTATCGCATTTTCTATCGCTCTAATCTTTATCATAGGCTCTACTTTACTATTTGGATCTATTCCAAATACTAAATCTGATAAATATGCAAATTCTTTTTTCTGCTTGTGTTTGTAATATGTTCTTTCATACCTAACTTCCCCAAAGATCGTCTGATATGTCTTTTTTACGCCTCGCTTTTGTACATTCCACTCTCTTTTTCTCTCGCTACTATCTCGTATTTCTCTATC